>JAACJW010000026.1 GCA_021378525.1 Ureaplasma sp. Hg2
TGATCCTGACTATATTATGACCGTTAAAAACACTACATTCGATAAATCTAAAGCACTAAGTAATTGAAATCCATCTGGTAATGATGCTGATCAAAATTATGCTGCAACCTTACTTTATGATCATTTTGGAGCATTAACGACAAGACCACGATTTACAGCTGCTTTTGTTAAGTTTCCCGATCACAAAACAACTGATCCTGAAATGGCAATTTTTGATAAATCTAAAGTTCCAAATAGTTTTAACGTTGATCAAAAACCCGCAATCTTTCCAACCGGTAAGGCCGGCCTTAATGTTCAAGGTGCTTTAAACGAGGATGCTAGTTTCCAATTTTATTTAATGGCCAATAGTAAAACCGTTGGTAATAATAAATTCACTAATATCGCCATCACTAATGAAATTGATTCGGCTTATTATTTACCACAAAACAACGCCGTTATTGAAGGCATCAATTGGGGTGACACTGCTGAAACCAAACTTGAATTATTTGATAGCAACGGGATGGTTAGTCAATTTGATACCACAAATACAACCTACACCTTAAAAAAAGGGATTGAGTTTAGTAAAAATGTTAGTTCATCATTGAAGTCAAAGGCGCCTAGTCAAATAACCAATGATGAAATGGCTACCTTAGTCAAACAAGTTGGCATAACTACTGATCAAAGTAAAGTAAAGGTTTCTAAGATTGCTAATAATAGCAAGGGAGAATTAACCGTTAAAATTAAAGTTGTGGGAGCTGATAAAATCACTTATGAAGCATCTCATACTTACACTGGTTTTTCAAAAAGCGCGGGTCCTAGCGTAGGAACTATCGTTGGCGCTACTATTGGTACCATAATTTTAGTTATCGTCATTGCCGCTATAGTTTGATGATTAATGCATAAGAATGAAGCCTCAAATTCATCTAGCCGTGGCCGTGGTGGAAGCCGTGGTGGAAACCAACGTAATTCAAACCAACGAAACTCGAACCAACGAAGCTCGAACCAACAAAGCTCAAGTCGAAGACGTCGATAAATAAAAATATTGCATTCGCTTTAAGAAAACATTAATTGTCTATCTTATTGCCATATCGGTTTACTTAAATAAAAATAATAAGATTTATCATGCGCATGATAAATCTTATTATTAATATATTGAATAGAAAGAGCTTTGAACCATTGCGATATGACTACAAGTAGATTTTAAAATCATTACATTTTAATTTGTAATAATCGCTGATAAATTTTAAACCATTATTTTATTCGTCTGATAATAAGTAATTTTTTAGTTCATAAATAAAACTAGTTTTATTATGTTTGTCATCTAGCACCCGTTGGATTCTTTGGTCAATCGAGTTATGACAAATCACATTAATAATTAATTTCGGTTGATGGACTTGGTCCTTAATGGTATCAACCATCCGGAACGACGCTTGTTCGTTATCAACTGGGTTTCATGATTTATCCATGAAGACAGCAATCGTGGCTGCATCTAAGGTATAACCTAATGAAGCAACTTGTAAATTAGCCATGATGATTCTTTTTTGCTTATTTTGAAAGGCTTGAATCACGGCTTGTTTTTGTTGGGCATTTTCTTTGCCAGTTAAAAACGATAAATCATTTTGATATTTAAAATTAAACTGTTTCAAATAAGAAGTAAACTTACTAAAAACAATCACTTGTTCATCGGTGTTCTCAATCACATAAGTTAAATATTCAATTAATCAGCTAGTTTTCACGCTAGCAGCGTCTACGTCGATTAATAACGGTTCTAAGGTAATTTGTTGCAGTCGCATGATTTGGGCGAAGATGGTACCTTCTTGCTTCTCCTTAGCGGTATTTCTAATTGTTCTTCTAGCTTCGATCAACATTTTGTCATAAGCTTTCCGTTGACCGCTCCCCATGTTTAGTTCGATTGTCTTAAAGGTAGTTAAAGGAATTCACTTTAAATAATCTCTCACCTTTTTAATATCGCATAATTGATTCACTAAAAGATTTCATTTTTCTAAACGTTCCGGTCTAACTTTTCAAACCTTTTTGATTTCTGGTTGGGTTTCAATAATCGCGTTATAAAAATAGCTTTTTTTATATTGATAGCGACGCCCGAAATTACGGGTTGGATCAATAAGTTTAAAAATTTTTAAAATATCAATCGAACTACTAACAGCAGGGGTGCCGGTTAAAGCCAAGGCATACGTTGCATTATTACGGATTGCATAGATTCCTTTACTTCTTTTAGTTTTGTGGTTTCTTAAAAAATGGGCTTCATCAACAACTAAATAATCAAAGGTTCCAAACAAGGTATTGTCTTTTAAATAATCTTGCGCAAGATTATCATAACTAATCACGATTCACAGGTTATTACTATTCTTAAAATCTAGATAACCTTTATCACGTTTCGCTTTTGTACCTTCAATCACAAGGGCGGTTTGTTCGCTTCACTTATTGATTTCGTGACGCCAATGATATAGCAAACCATTAGGAACAGCAAAAATCACTTTATCATAATTTTCAACCGCTTTAATCGCAACGGGGGTTTTGCCCATTCTTTGTTGTCAAAATAAACCAAAGTTTTTTTTAACTTTGATTGTAGTAATACCATCTATTTGATAATTTCGTAACGTCATATTCATATATTAATATTAACAATTATTTAACGATATTAAAACTCTTAAGGTAATAAAAAAAAGAAACCGTGTGGTTTCCTTAAATTAACGGTTTATTTGTATTACAAAATTAATCGTCACCTAATAAATTTATGTATAAATCATGATTATTTTTATCATAATAATTTTTATGTTTAGTCGGTAATTCATTTCCATCATATGCGTCATTCAAATCGTACATTCTAAAAAAATCCTGGTCACATTCCATTTTATCTGTTTTCATCATTACCTCATTTCCTTAAACAATATTTCTTTAACTAAGTATTGCATATTTGTTCCATATTCATTAATTATATCGCTTAAGTCAGTTTTTAACTTTGAATTTTCTATATTTTCAAATGCTACTTCTGAACTTTCGATTATCCTATCATAATCTCACATTTCAGATTTACTATTTTCTATAACGCGACTTCTAAACTCATTATTGCTATCGAGAATCCGACTGCTTATTTCGCACATAAGAGTCGATCGATTTCTACAATAAGAATTATCTAATTCTAACTTAATTACGTTCCCCCATTTGACCATATGCAACATAAATCATAATTCTATACAAGGGTTCGTGAGAATTAATCGCCATTTTAATTCTTTACTTTTTTTAATCATTTTGCTAATTTCATTATATCTAGATTCCGAATAATCTAAATCCAATACAATAACTCGAACAATATTATTTTCCTTATCTTGTTTTCTTACAATATTATTTCTAAGATAATTAGTTAGCAATTTTTCAGTTTCCATTTCATCAAATATATCATCAATGTACTCAAATATATTTTTGTGTTTAAAAACCAATTCGTTTAAAGTCATTTCTTTGCTTGATTCTACTATTTTAATGTAATCTTTTATGTGAATTTTAATTTTATCAATCGCAGTTGAATCAATAGTTTCAAGTCATAAAAAAATAATAGTTTTTCAATGCTTAACATTCATTTTCTCGATTTCAAAATTTAGAGAAAACATTATTTTTGATATCGCATAAATACTACTTGCATCTGAATAGCTAGATAATTGATCGGGTTTGATTCAAATTATTTTTATGGCTTTGTTAGTTTTCTTATTTAATGCCATAAAATAATTTTTTTCTGTTTGACCCTCTCCTATAATTAAATATTTGATTTCTTTTTTTCGCTCTAAAAAAGGATCTATCACTCCTGAATTATTCATTTAATATTTCCTCTAACAATTCCGTGTCATCACTAATTTTGGGCAATCCTAAATATTGCCCATCCAAATAAGCTAAATCTATTTTTTTATCAAATCTTTCCTTGTAATCTTCAAATAAAATTATCTCACTATTAAATTTAATTCGATCTCTGTTTATTAAAGTTATTTCATCTCTTCTTAAAAAATCTAGTTGCATCACTCTAGTTTCATGCGTAATTAAAATTAATTGATTTCTATGATTACCTTTTTTATTTAACTGCAAGAAAATTTTAATAAATTGAATACATAGCAACGGATGAAGATCACTATTAAATTCATCAATAAAAATTAGTTTATTTTTTGAGCTAAAAATCAACATTAATAATTGTAATAATTTTCTTGTTCCCTTCGACATTTCAGATGGTTCAAAAATATTTCCCTTTCATAAAAAAACCATTTGGCTAACTTCCAGAACATCATTCTTCATAGAAAAATTATATATTTGTTCTGCTGTTTGCAAAATAAAATTACTATTAGGTTTCTTTTCGAATTTATTTTTCATATCATTGAACACCTTTTCGAATATCATGGGGTTAACTTGTATCTCATCAATTTTTACTTTTATTCATTTTATTTCTTCTAAAAAAACATCGCAATATTGAAATAATTTTTCAATTTTCTTAGTGAACACTTTAGAAGAAAACAATCTATATCCACTTAAATAATTATTAGTAGAAACTGCTACAACACCAAATTCAAGATAATTAAAAATCTCTCTAATAAAATTTGTCTCTTCGTTAATTTCATTAAATTCTTTATTTGTATAAAAAAGGTTTTTCTTTTCATTTAAAATAGTTAAAAATAAAGTTTTAGTTCTGTACTCCACTTCTTTTTTATAGACATTTATGTCTTTTGAAATTTGACCACTAAATTTTCGATGTATTTTCACTAAATCATTATCTCGTGTAAATATATTTACACCTTTCTTAGTAGTTACATCTTTTAATCATTCTTTTGAAATAGACATGTTTTTTAAATATATTTCAAAACCGTATTCGTAGAATTTATTGTTAATTAATAATTGAACCATGATTTTCGTAGTCTCATCATTCATTTTCTTATCAAATCTAAATGTTGAGTTTGAATATTCACTGCATGGGTTATTAGCTAATATTTTTCTTAAAAAAGTGAATGCTTCAAGAAGATTACTTTTCCCACCGGCATTGCCACCATAAATCACTTGTAACGGCACTAACTTAATAGTTTCATCACTTGTTTTGATTAAATGTGTATCTCTAAGTTTTGATTTTCCTGACAACATAGTAAAAGTTTGTTCATCATTATAAGATTTAAAATTTTTTAATTTAAAATTTATTAGCATAAAATTCCTCCAAAGTGATAACATCACTCAAATATAAGTATTACATAAATAATATTACAATTATATAACTAATTAAGTGGAATTATCACCTAAAATACGGTTATTCGTCTATTTTACTATGATTTATTCTTTTTTCAAAAATAATTAGATCAAATAATCGTTCATTTAAACTTTTTTCATAATTTTAAAGCATAAAATTTGGTAGACCCATGGCGCTACCAAATAATATTAGCTACTAGTAATTTTAAAGTCTTAAACATTCAAAAATTATTTCATTTAAACAAACATTGACAATATAGTTTGATGATATTAAAACTCTTATGATAATAAAAAAAAGAAACCGTGTGGTTTCTTTAAATTATCGGTTTTTATATAAATCCAAATTTTCATAAACTGTAAAGAATTGTTGCTTACGTTTGTTCATTAATGATCCATAGATAAATGTGTGTACATCTAACATAGTTCATACAACATAAGCGATGATAAATCATAAATCAATTGGTAAACCCACTGTTGGATCAGCGATGGTTGTTGTTAATGGTGTTAAAAATAAACCAAATAAACCACCTGTCGCTGTTGTGCCAGCTGTTGCTGGTGCATTCATTACTACAGTGACGTTAGTCGGGTTAAACAACATGTTCATCCCATAAGCCGCTTTATTAGATCAGCCGCTTTGACTACCTAAATGATCCCATCCTTTAGCTCAATCTTTTCATCAAGCTAAAAAATTACCTGATGTTCCAGTTGAACCAATATCAACGATTAAGAATGTTACTAACAATATTAATCCAGTCATAATCAATGGCCAGAATAGTAAAGCTCATAAATTAGCTAAAATTTTTGATTTTCGAAATAGAGCTCTATCTTCGAAATTTAAACATCTTGTTTTTCCATAAGTATGATTTAAATAAATGTACGACATTAATGGGCCGATTAACGGCATAAAGTGTCAAATTTTATAACGGTAAATTTTTCCTGAATGAGAAATTTTTAATTTATCCTCAGTGTCTTCATAAATTTCAATCCCGTGAATAAAACTTTTATTTAAGTTTTGTGAATCTCCTTCATGCTCATTAGGCACGCTAGAACTGTAATCTGGGTTTCATTCCATATGTGTCCCCTTTCAATTTTAAGTTATCTCACGTAATGATTTTAACATTAAATATAAACTTATAAAACACAATAATATAAAAATCCACTAATTAACTTCATTTAAATAAATTATTTAATATTTAAAGGACAATAAAAATGGCTCGTTTTATCTTTTTAAAATCATAATGTAAATTATTTTTTTAATGATTTCAACAACAACATCATCGACAATTGAGGCAACATATTTTAAATTAATTTCAAATTGAGCCTCATTACTTTTATCACTAAATAGATTATCACTAATAATTTTAAAACAAGCAAATTTAACATTAGCACTAAAACAAACTTGGGCGATTGCCGTTGCTTCCATGTCGAGTGCCAATACCTCAGGCTCTGAAATTGCGGGATAATTTTTAAGGTTCTTTTGATTGATAAAAGTATCACCACTAATTACAGTCCCGTGCTCAACGTTTAAATTTTTAGAACGGCAAATATCGGTAATGATACCACTCATTTTTTTATGGGTCGGAAATGTTACGGGCATCTTGGGAACCTGGTTTAATTCATATCCAAAAGCACTTACATCAACATCATAATATTTTAATTGATCAGCAATAATGACATCTAAATTATTTAGATTTTCCTTTAGTCCAGCGGCAGCGCCAACATTAATAATGTATTGCACATTAAAAGTGTTGATCATGTTCATAGCAGTCGCTGCTGCATTAACTTTACCAATCCCACTAAATGCAACGACACATAAAGTATCTTGAATATTTGAAACATAAAACTTTTGTTTATTGTGCATGTGAATAAACGGGTTTACTAGTCTTGTTTTAGTTAAGTTCTTAACTTCGGTTTCCATCGCTATAATAACACCTATCATAATCTACCTCTTCTTTTTATTTATATTTATTTTGGACTGTTTGATAAACAACCCGAAATGTTTCTTCTAAATCTTGAAACACTAATTTACGATAATAATCAATATTATCCATATCTTCATCTGTTCGGAAGGGCTCCAATTTATCAGCACAAAACAAAATTTTATCTAACAATGATAATTCATCTTGGTGATAATCATACGGTCTTGTATGGCGCTTGATCGCATTTAAGACTAATTCGTTCCGAAAGATATAATCTTTATAAATTACATAAGCGCCAACATACGGATGTAGAACACGCCAACTTTTATAATTATAAATATGTAAGATATTTTCTGCAATATCAATTTGCATATCCTTATGATAATCTTTGGCAATGTCATGATAAAGCCCAGCAGCATACGCTAAGTGAGCTTGCTTTGGATTATAGTGAAACATAATCTCTTGGGCATATTCAGCCACTCTTAGCGAATGTCCATAACGACTTTTTTTCATATGTTCAATGATGCGACTCTCACCATAAATCCCATAATCATTAATATAGTTAATAACTTCCATATCCATCATGTTCGTTTCAGGTAAAGTTCGCATCGCTGTTGAAGTGATGTTATTTACGACGTCTGTTACGAAGGTCATGTTTTCATATTCAACTTCGCAATCGCAAGCACCTTCACTACAGCACTTACAATAATATGGTCGTTTATAAACTAAAATGTGTAGTGATTCAAGAATCTTATCGTAGTTCTTTCACTGTTTGAATTTTTTTAAATGGTCGCTTCCCATAATCCAATATAGCTCATCATTAGGATATAATTTTTCAAAATAACGAATCGTATCAATACTATAAACTTTTGTTTTTTGATCAATTTCAAACTCACTAATTGAAGCTTTGGAAATTCCTTTAATAGCTATTTTTAACATCGCTAACCGGTGATGATAATCTGTTAAAACTCGTTTTTTAAGGGGAGCATGAAAAGCCGGCACGAAAATGATACGGTCGGCTTTTAATAAATTTAATGCATGTTCTGCAATTTTAATATGACCCAAATGAATTGGATCGAAACTTCCACCAAATAAAATAATCTTCATCTTTTTGTTATTACTAGATGATTGCATACTTACTTGTTAAAACACGAACGTCACGATGTGTAATTACGCTTATTTCTTTTGCTCCACCTTGGACAACAATTAAACCAAGCCCACTAATAATGATGTTCATTCTAGCGCCATCTTCGTTTTTAAAAACTTTGATTTGATTTAAATCGTCTTCCTCAAATTGATTTGTGAAACTAATAATTTTGCTTTCATCATTAATTAATGATTCAATTTCTTTTCGTTTTTCTAATTCAGCTTTTGATTTAGATTGATTATCGATTTTAATAAGATTAGTGGCTGCATCGGTAAATTGGAATTTCGCTAACTTAACACGGTTCGCTCAATTACGTGGCGCATTTTCTAATTTCATACGCATTATTTTTAGATCATTAGAACCATAGAAAGTAAAGGTTGTATGTTTTCCAACGTGGTAATTAATTAGCGCTAAGCCTTCGATCATAATTGATTGTTTAGTGTCTAATTGATAACCTTTTGTTTTGATTTTTTTTCTTGAAATAATGTTCTTAACAATCTTTGGATCAACATAGTTAAGAATGTTATCAGGATATAAAACCCCTGGTGTATCAATAAATTCAACTCGTTCAATCTTTGTTTTTTTAAGTTGCAATGTTGTATTAATGAAAGGACTAACCGTTAGTTCAGGAGTAACTTTTTTTATTTTTGCAATCCCATTGATAAGCGATGATTTACCAACGTTTGAACAACCAACAAAATAAGCTTTTCGTTTGTTCAGTTGTGCGTCTTTAGCGATTTGAAAAATTGTTGCTAAACCCTTCCGGTTGTGATTACTAGTATAAATAATCCGGGGGTGATAAAAACCTTTGTCTAGTAATGTATCAACGATTTTTTGTTTTGTAATAACGTCATTATGTTTTGGTAAGCAATCGGTTTTGTTAACGACAATCGTTACGAAAGTTAATTCGCTTAATTTTGGAATGATTGTGTTTTCTAAATCTAAAACATCAACCACATGAAAAATATGGGCACGACTTAAATTAAGGTTGCTAATAACATCATCAATTAGATTTGAACTAACGTTCGTGTTATCGATTTCACCGTAATTGATTAAGCGAAAACAACGCTTACAATAAAGTGTTTTCCCTTCAATATAGTTTGCGATGTATCCTGGTTGAGTTGCGTCATCGTTAAGATAAGAACCACAACCTTTACATTTAATATTATAAGATGTCATATGATGCCTCCAAGCTTCCTTTATCAATTATTTCGTTCATTACATTATTATGCTGCAATTTTTTATAAATAAATTTTTCTAATACGTTTAAGAAAAAACCGTTTTTCTCACTTGATGAAGTGACGATTGGTAATGCTAAAATGCTTTTACATCCTAGTCGGTTAGCCAATCAAACATCGGTAATAAACTGATCACCGATAATTAGCACATCATCTTTTTCACAACGGTACTTAGCCATCATTTTCTTTACTTTTCAAGTTAATGGCTTTTTAGCGTTATAGGCGAAATCATTTGGTTGTAAAACCTCACAAAATCGTTCCACTCTTTTTTTGGTGTTATTACTTATCACCACAAAAACAATTCCTTGTTCTTGAACTGACCGGCAAAAATTAATCGCTTTCATATTCGGCAGCTTATTAAAATGGGGCGCTAAGGTGTTGTCTAAATCACAAACCAGCATTCGAATTCCTTCACGTTTTAAATTAGAAGGGTTTAATTCTTCATAACTTTTAACAAAAACATTCGGACGGAAATAATTTAATCAAATATTAGTTTGTTTCATATTTTAATCCTCATCAAATAATTTAAGTTGCCCTTCATCGCCTTCATTGGTTTCATCGACTGATGAAGTGTTTTCATCAATCAGTGGGCGGGTTACTTCATGATTCGTAATGCTTCCACTAGTGTAATCATCACGAAAACCCATCTTAATTGATTTTACATCTTTTAAAGAACTAATTCTTGAATTATGGTCTGAAATGTTTATTTCTGACGATTTTCATAAAAATCAATGATTATCGTTATCTAAAATATTAATATGATCGCGCGCATTAGCAATGAAAGCGTTAATCATTACATAGGGTTTATTAACTAATTGACTTAATACTAAAACGCCACTTTGGCCACGTTTGCCGACTTTTAAATCGCGGGCGTAAATTCGTTTTGAACCACGTGCAGCTAAAATCGTAATAACATTATCATCTTTAATAATTCTGAAAGCACTAATGACACTATCACGACGGTTTAGTTTAATTGATTTTGCTCCAGCAGCTGTTTTACCAACAATCGGAACTTCACTTGATGGGTATCTTAAACCAACCCCATATTTCGTGATAATTGCAATTTCATCATTTAAATTAGGTTCAAATAAATCAGCTGAAATTATTTCAGCATCGTCCTTTAGATTGATAATGTTAGCAATCTTAGGATTTTTAGAGTTTGATAAATCGCTGACTTTAACCCGTTTGATTAAACCATCACTAGTTGCGATCATTAATAAGCGATCATCACCAATTATATTCGTAACGTTAAACCCATAAATAATTTTTTCATTACCATTAATGGTCACGAAATTATTTAAATGTTCCCCGTTATCCTTTCATTTTAATGATTTGATTTTATGAACTGGAACATTGATATACTTTCCACTATTAGTAATAAAGATTGCTCGGTCTAAGGTGTTAGAAGCAAAATGAGAAACAAGGATATCGCCTTCTTTTAAAGCTACATCGCCATAATTACTGCTATCAATACTTCGCTTACTAACCGTTTTAACATAACCATCATGGGTTGCAAAAACAACAACGTCATGTTTGTCGATAATATCAGCATCTTCAATTACGATCTTATCAATCTCTGCTTCAATTTTTGTTTTTCGCGGTTGGAAGAATTCTTTTTTATAACCACGTAAAGTGGTTTTAATTAAATTTGTTTTAATTTCATAAGAACCTAATAAAAGTTCTAATTCATTAATTTTTAATTGTAATTCATCGGCTTCTTTTTTTAATGCTTCAATATCACTCGCTGATAACCGATACAAGCGTAAGGTTACAATTGCTTCAGCTTGCACTGGTGTGAAACCGAATTTAGTCATAATCTTTTGTTTGGCGTCTTCTTTTCCGGTGCTCCGGCGAATCACGTATATAACGTCATCAATAATCTTGATAGCTTTGATTAAACCAACAACAATTTCCTGACGTTTTTTTGCTTTCTTTAAATCAAATTCAGCAGTTTTAGTAACGATAATAATTGTATGATCAATAAACGAATCTAATGCTTTTAGAATCGGCATTAAAACTGGTTTACGATGATCAATCGCCACAAAGTTAACGTTGTATGAAATTTGTAAAGCGGTGTTTTTATATAGGTAATTACGCACTGTCTCTAGTGAACGATTAGCTTCAACATCGATTACGATCGAAATTCCCTTCCGGTCACTTTCATCCCGTGCTTCAATGATGCCTGGCATTTTTTCATTAAAGATAATTTCATCAATCGAACGAATAATTTGCGCCTTATTTGTTTCATAAGGAATTTCAGTTACGATTAGTTGGTGCATTTTTTTATTAACAGGATTTTCATTGATAGTTGAACGGACAATAAATTTACCACGTCCAGTTTCATATGCATCGCGAATCCCACTTGCCCCTTGGATGGTTCCTCCAGTTGGAAAATCCGGTCCTGGCATTAAATTAATAATTGTATCAACGCGACAATTTGGATTATCAATTCGATGAATTGTTGCGCTAATGATTTCACCGAAGTTAAACGGTGGAATATTGGTGGCATAACCAGCAGCTATTCCCATCGCTCCATTAACTAATAGATTAGGAAATAATGAAGGTAAAACAGTTGGTTCAGTTTCACTATCATCAAAGTTATAAGCAAATTCAACGGTGTTCTTTTCAATGTTATTAATCATTAAACTACTAACTTTTGATAAACGACATTCTGTATATCGCATTGCAGCAGCGTTATCGCCATCGATTGAACCGTTGTTTCCGTGCATGTCTAATAACGGTCAATTGTTCTTTCAATCTTGACTCATTCGAACCATTGCTTCATAAATCGAAGAATCCCCATGAGGGTGATACTTACCAATTACTTCACCGACGGTACGAGCTGATTTTTTATAAGCCCGATCGAAGGTAATGTTCAAGTCGTTCATCGCATATAGAATTCGTCGTTGCACGGGTTTTAAACCATCACGAGCATCTGGTAAAGCACGGTCTTGAATGATATATTTAGCATATCGGCCGAAACTTTCGTCCATTACTTCATCAATTGAACGGCGTCATATATTAGCTTTTTTATTATCTGACAATTTATTTCTCCTAATCTTCTAATGTAAAATCAACATTAGCATTTATTCATGTTTTTCGTTTTGCAACATTGTCACCCATTAACACACTTACTTGTCGTTCAGCGATTGCTAAATCGTCGATTTGAACTTTGATAAGTTGTCTTGTTTCAGGGTTCATGGTGGTATCCCACAATTGTTCAGCATTCATTTCTCCAAGTCCTTTATAACGTTGGATTTCATAAGCGCCATGACCTTTTTTAAGATCATCCATGGTTGTTTCATCTCACGCATAAGCATATTCCTTATTTTTTTTATAAGTTATCTTATACAATGGTGGCATCGCAATATAGATATGGCCAGCTTCAACAAGCGGTTTAAAGAAACGATAAAACATCGTTAATAACAATACTTGAATATGGGCGCCATCAGTATCAGCATCGGTCATAATAATGATTTTATTATATTTTAATTTCTTTAAATCAAAGTCCTTAGAAATACCTGTTCCTAAACAAGTGATGATTGTTCCAATTTCTTCGTTTTTTAAAACGTCTAGTAATTTTGCTTTTTCAACATTGATAACTTTACCTTTTAACGGCAAGATTGCTTGGTTAACTTTATTACGGCCTAGTTTAGCAGAACCGCCTGCAGAATCACCTTCGACTAAGAATAGTTCTCGGACACGTGGATCCTTTGATTGCGCTGGCGTTAGTTTACCAGATAAAATCTTTTCGATTTTTTTACCTTTAGTTTTACGAACTGCATCTCGTGCTTTTCGGGCAGCATTTCGAGCATCTCGTGCAAGCAACGCTTTTCTAATTATTTCTTGACCTTTTGGTTTATTTTCTTCAAATCAAAAACCTAACTTATCACTTAATACTTTTTTAGTCGCTTCACGTGCTTCTGGAGTATATAGTTTGTTTTTAGTTTGACCTTCATAAGTGATTAAATGTTCAGGAATCTTAACGCTAATAACAGCCGCTAAGCCTTCACGAATATCTGAACCATCAAGGTTCTTATCACGCTCTTTTAATAGTTTTCACTTACGTGCAAAATCATTAATGGTTTCGGTTAAGGCTAATTTAAAACCAGTTTCATGACTTCCACCTTCGTATGTTTTAACTGAGTTAGCAAAAGAAATAATAATCTCATTGATATCGTTTGTATATTGTAAAGCGATTGCCACTTCAACATCATTACGCTTACCTTCAAATCGGGCAACCGGTGAGATTGGTTTACGGTTTTCATTAATAAACGCAACGTATTCAGAAATCCCATCACGAGCAATATATTCATCGTAGGTTCGGTTCAACTTATCTTCAAAGGTTATTTTTAACCCTTCAAAAAGAAATGATGATTCCTTGATTCGTTCCTTAATCGTTGAAACATTAAACTTAGCATTTTTAAAAATCTTTGGATCTGGTTTAAAATGGATTGTTGTTCCAGTTCGATTGGTTGTAGCAATTTCATGCAATGGTTCAACAATTGAGCCACCTTTTTCAAACCGTGCTTCATATATTTTGCCGCCCCGGTTTACTTTCACAACTAGTCATTCGCTTAAGGCGTTAACAACGGATGCACCAACTCCGTGCAATCCACCCGAAACTTTATAGGCACTTTCGTCGAATTTTCCACCAGCATGTAAAACAGTAAAAACTGTTTCAACCGATGAAATCCCTGTTGTCTTGTTAATTCCGGTTGGAATTCCTCGACCGTTATCTTTAATCATAATTGAACCATCACGTTCATAAACAATCTCGATTACATTAGCTACTCCAGCCAATACTTCATCGACTGCGTTATCAAAAATTTCTCAAATTAAATGGTGCAGTCCCCGAGCATCGGTTGATCCGATGTACATCCCTGGTCGTTTACGAACTGGGTCTAACCCCTTTAATACCTTAATATTCGATTCATTATATTTAGCCATATATCCTCCGATAATTCATTATATTTTATTACAATACAATAATAATAACACATATATTATGTAACATTTACAATTGTTTTTAAGGTTTTTTAGACAGAAAATATAATAGATTGCAGGCATTTAAATTCAGTTCAATAATAATTACTAAAAATGTAATATAATTAAGTAATATTATTTTCGAGGTGTTATATGAATGTAAGCTCAGCTTTAACTTTACTTGTATTATTGGGAGCTGTGATTGGCTATTTGATCGGAAGCCTTACTTGATCGGTTATTATTGGTCGTTTTTTATTTCATAAAGACCCTCGAAATTTTGAATCACATAATGCTGGCGCAACTAATTCGGCGCGGGTGTTTGGTAAGAAAATTGGCTTTTTAATACTATTATTAGATATGTTAAAGGGATACCTTCCAGTTTTAATTATGTGAATTATTTATGTTACTAGTTTAGAACCGATTTTAGGTCCAACAATTAGTTCGACATGGAACCCTAAATACATCATCTATTTAGCGGGTGCTTTTGCCGTGATTGGTCATTGTTATCCTTGTTTCTTTAATTTTAGAGGTGGCAAAGGAGCTGCTACAACCGGTGGTTTATTTTGAGCCATTTCACCAATTTTAGCACTTGTTTGTTTGGCACTTTTTATTATTGTTTCTAAAGTTAGTAAATATATTTCATTAGGTTCAATTGTAACCGCTTTAACATGTGGCTTCATTTTTCTTATTCCCGGAATTCATTATAATTATTTTATTGACACAAGCTTTAATAACGACCTTTCCTTTAATGTGATGCAAATTTATTTAGCGATAATTTTAATCTTAATTGGTTGTTTAATTACCTATAAACATAAAGCAAATATCAAGCGTTTGCTTAACCATAACGAACGCAAAATTAAATAATTTAGTTATTTAATTTTTTAATATTAAAGCAAAGAAATGAGGTTTATAAATGAAATTATATAGTATTGGTGAGTTCGCCAAATTAACATGTACCTCGATTTCAGCACTAAGATATTATGATGAAATTAATTTATTGATTCCAGCCGATATTAAAAATAATAATTATCGTTATTATAGTTTAGATCAAATCCATACGATTGAATGAATTAAACATTTAAAGAATGCTGGGATGTCATTGAAAGACATTGAAAAATTGATTCATGATGATCCCCACGATCAATTAGAATTATTAGTTGATAGTTATTTGGCTTTAGTAAAAGTCAAAAAAGATGAAATTCAAAAAATGAATTGAAACATTGATCGGATCACTAAAAAGCGCGATATTTATAAACAAGCCATGGCTAATAAAGATAAGATCTATGAACGGCACTTTAAAAAGGGTTATCTTTTATTTGTTTGTGAACAAATCAAAACACGGGGTGAAGCTTGAAATTTAGAAATCTATGATATCTTCAAAGATCATAATAGTTTTGAAGAGTTTACGATTATTCAAAAGGGTTACATTTATGATAACTATAGTTTTGAAACTAATTTAAGATTCTCTTATGTTGAACTGGTTGATGAAAAAGATAAAAATAAATTCTCTAAGAATAATGTCTTCCGTGTTCCTGAAGGAATTTATAAAATCAAATTTTCTTATGAGGAGAATTTAAATGAAAATATTAAATCATTTAAAAAACTACTAACTTCTCAAGGTTATAAATTTGATTTAATTATCGTTGAAAAACTAATGCCTTCAACGTTAATCAAACACGCCCATAGTGATTGTTTTGAAATTCAAATAATGACCCATAAATAAAATAATATAAAAAAACCTCTTGACTCTCAAGTTACCTGAGACTCTATGATATTAACGTATCTAAAAACGGAGGATATATTATGAAAAAAATGAAAGTAACAATTGTTGGCGCTGGTAACGGCGGAACAACAGCTGCTTACCATATCGCTTCAAAGGGACATGACGTTTGTCTTTTTGATTCTAGCAAATTCCCTAAGGGCGTTGAAAACGTTAAAAAACACAATAATCAAATTATTGCAGTTGATGAACTTCATGAAACAAAAATGAATTTCCCAGGAACCCAAACAATAACAAAAGCAACTACAGATCCAAAGGAAGCTGCTGCTTTTAGTGAATATTTAATTTTCATCGTGCCATCTTTTGCACAAGAAATAATGTTCGATGAATTATTACCTTTTTTAAATGATCATCATAAGATTGTTTTAATGCCTGGTAATTACGGTAGTTTAGTATTAAAACACAAAATCAATAACAGTAAATATAGTAAATTAAACCTTACCTTTGTTGATGCTATCAGCATTCCTTGAGCTTGTCGATTGGTCGAAGATAACAAAATCGCAATCCTAGGATTAAAAGAATACTTACCAATTTCAATTTGACCAAAGGCAAATAGTAAAGTAATTCTTAACGATTTAAATGAAATTTTCCCAATCAAGATGACTTTATTGAACAACCCAATCGTTAGTGGATTAGAAAATATTAATTATGGCGGACATCCTTTAATGACTGTCTGTAACATTGGTTTACTAGAAAACTTTGATGGTAAGTTTAATTATTATCGCGATTGTTGTTCAACTGCAACTGCTAATGCATGTATTGTAATGGACAATGAAAGATTAGCGGTTGGCCAAGCATATGGCTGAAAACTTAAACCAGAATTAGAAGCGATGAACACGCTTTATGATTCACATGAAAAAACAGTTTATGATTTTAATCGTAACTCAGTCACTCATGTCAAACTTCAAAGTGCCCCTAGCAATAGTCACCATCGATACATCATCGAAGACACAGCCTATTTATTAGTGCCTTGTTTCCAATTAGCTAAAATGGCTAATGTTGAAGTTCCAATCGTGGAATCAATTGTAAGATTAGCATCGGCTTACAATAATGAAGATTACTTTAAAACTGGTCGTACTCTAGCAAAAATGGGATTAGCTGATATGTCATTTAATGACATTAAAAAGCTAATGGAACAATAAAAGTGTTAGATCAATCTAATTTAACAGCTAAACCCGATGGTGAAGAAACATCTCACGATATCGTCGGCGATAGTATTGTTTGTAAGAATGATGCTCTAGACAGCGCGGAAGTTAATGAAAACCCACCGCCTGTTTCATCAAAAAACAACAATTTCTTTGCAAGGAAAAAACCAAAGTTTAAGATGCCATCATCGTTTATGATTCTACTTGGAATCATTGCCCTTTTGGTTGTTGTTTCATGAATCTTATACTGATCACATGTATCAGTTATGGTTGATGGTGAAAAGCAAGTTGTTCAAGCTGCGGGAATATTGGACGTGTTGCGAGCAACCCTTGTTGGTTTTAGTGGAAAAGCTGATTTAATATTATTCATCCTAGTTCTAGGGGGCTTTATTAATGTCATGTTCCAGACTAAAGCACTTGAAGCTGGAATTGGACAGCTTATTAAAAAATTACGTGGCAAAGAAATTTATTTAATTCCCGTCTTAATGTTATTGTTCTCGATTGGGGGAACTACATTTGGGATGGCTGAAGAAACTATTCCTTTCTATCTAATTATTATTCCGATATTTGTCGCAGCTGGTTTTGATGTCTTAACTGGTTTCATGACAATTATGTTGGGTGCTGGTTTAGGAACAGCTGGATCAATTTTAAATCCTTTTAAAATTCCGATCGCTGTTGATGCTATTAATACAGCTGTTGGATCTGACGTTGTCTCAACGACAAGTGGAATTGTCTTTCGACTAATAGGTTATGCCCTATTAGTAGCATTGGGTATTACGTTTGTAATGCTATATGCAAGAAAAGTTAAAAACAATCCTCAAAAATCTGTAATCTATAATATGAAAAAAGAACATGCTTGCTTTCATATGGGGTTTCAAGAAACACCAGAATTTACTAAAAAGAGAAAAATCTCTTTAACAATCTTTTGTTTATCTTTTGTTGTGATGATCTTTGGTTTATTAAACTGAACAGATTTTGGAGTAACAGCCTTTGCTGATTTTCAAAACACCTTAGTAAGTAAGTTCCCTTATATTGAATCCACCTTTGGGGCCATTGGGAATTGAGGTTATATCGATATGTCCTTCATTTTCTTGTTGACATCAATCATCTTGGCTATCATTAATAAAACGGGTGAAAAATTATTCTTCTCGCAATTCTTTAGTGGGGCCGCTGATTTATTATCAGTAGGTGCAATTATTGCGGTTGCTTCTGGTGTTGGGGTCATCTTAAGTGAAACCAACATGGATACAACTATCATTGGAATTCTATCTAATTCACTTGGTGGATTAAATCCAACCTTATTCATCTTTGTGACTTATATGATCTTTATCTTCTTATCATTCTTGATTCCTTCATCCTCAGGTTTTGCTGCTGCGGTATTCCCAATCTTTGGGCCAGTTGCTAATACTGTTGGATTAACTAGTGGATCGATTACCGCATTTACTTATTCATCAGGGATGGTGAATATGATGTCACCAACATCAGGAATCTTTAGTGCAGCATCTAATGTTGCTAAAATACCTTATGACAAATACATGAAAACTACATGACCATTATTTGTTAGTATGATTGGAATGTGTTTAATAATATTATTAGTTGGTTCAGTTGCTGGAAGCGGATTATTTTAATGATTATAAAAAAATAATTAAATATGAAACAATACCAGTTTTCAAACTAAACTATTGAAAAGAACAGCCTTTACAAAGGTTGTTCTTTTTTGATATATAAAATATTAAAATCAGTTTTATATCCTATCTTGAAAGCACTATTATCATAAGGTTTTGAAAATCCATATAATCAATATTAATTTATTAAGTAAAATTTAATGAATGAATTTAAATATTATAATTGCATCTTGGAACGCTTCTTACATTAATTTTATTTATCAGTTATATTAAAATCAGGGATATTAATTCAGGGATCTTGAGGGTTTATATGATAGCGTCATTGATCTATTAAATATTTATTAGTGCCACGGTAATTCGCTATTTGTGCATTATCAGCGTTGAATAAACCTGACAAGTCGCCACTTGAATGCTTTGATGCTCATCCGGCATCATATTTTAGCCCATTAGAAAATTTTACTATAATAGTTGAATCCTCAATAAGCTCAAATATATAGGAATCGTATTTAAAATGTACCCTATCTGGTGTATGACTCCAGGCTTTAGTTGTAGTGCCGACTTCAATGGTTAAGGCTGTTGCGGGAAGTGGTTTAAATGGAGTCTTCTTAATATCAATTGCAACAGGATCAATGGATAGCAACTTGGTAGTGTTAGGTAATTTATAAACCCCTGCAATTTCGTGTGCTTTAATATCATAAGTTAAATGGTTAACTTCACTAATATTAGTGATATTTATAAAATTTTCATTTACAAGATCGCTAATTTCTTTTTGAGAATAAGCTAAATTAACTTGGTTGTTAAAATTAGGTTCCAATATGCTTGCATAAGCCTTCACGCCAGCGGCGTCAGTTCTTGCGGTTATAACTGGTTTTAAAGCATTAAATTTAGTTTGTACAACCGTTGCTTTAGTTGATGTATGTTCAGATCCAGAACTATTAGTTTTATATTCAATATTGATAATAACATCACCGGATGTAGGTGCTGTATTAGTTCCTTTGATGGAAATAATTCTGCTTGAATTATGTGAATCAATTATCGCACCGTTACTATCTTTTATGATAATACCATCGGCAGTCAAAACATCTAAAGCAGCATTAAATGAAGTTGCTCCATTGGTGGTGGTAATGCTTTTAGCAAAATTAGCTTGACCAATAGTAATGTTAGCGTTGCTAACATCTATATTCATAT
>JAACJW010000027.1 GCA_021378525.1 Ureaplasma sp. Hg2
CGCTCTTCCGTTGACTGCGAAACTCATTCCATAATCAGCTGGATTGAAAACCGCTTTAGTTAATGATGTATTATCATATGATGACATTGCATATCTTCAATTTGGACTCTTAGTAGGAGCGCCATTATCAATTGACATCGGGGCAATCCCTTTGGTATTGTTAAGCGCCTCAAAAGCGTGTTCTTCTTTAATCGGTTGACCATTAGCATCTTGATATTCATAAGAAAAATTAACTTCATCACCTTGATGGTATGATTTTTTTTGATCATAATTATCTAATGTAAAGTAATCGCTATCTTTGGGATTAGTTGGGTCGCCATTAGAGAAATCAAAATCTTGTCATGTATATGGAGCGATTGCTAAGTCTTCAATGCCTTTTGTAGTTTTATAAGGGTTGCCATCGCTATCGCGAGCGTCACTACCTTCATATCCTGGAGTCCCTGGTAAAATTTTGTTTCAGTCTCCACCAATTATTAAATAATTGCCTTTAGCTTTTTCACGTTTAATTACATCTATAACTTGTTGCAATTGTTTAGCTTTAACTTCGCCTGATTTATCGTAAGCAGAGAAATGCGCATTAATAACGACTAATTCTTTACCGCTATCCTTACCGTCCTCATTCATGACTGGGAATCTAGATTCCATATAACATCGATCAAGTTCAAATAAATTCATTGGAAAAGTTGTGATGTTAGCAAATGAATAACGGTTAACAAGTGACGGTAAGAATTTACTTAAGGTCATTAAACCAGCATCAACTTGCCCGTGCATATCGTTTAATGGCATCGGTACTCACGGCACTAAATAATTACTCGCAAAAGAGGCATTATATTCGCCTTTGAAAGCGTCTAGTAATTCTTGATATTGATTAATATAATAACTTCTAGTTGAGTTGCGATCAACTTCTTGTAAAATTACAAAATCATTAGGGTTAGTAACGCCGTTGTTGGCACTTTTGCTGACATCAACATCTTCCTTAGAAATAGTTCCATCCGCATTATATGTATAATCAGTTTGTAGTGCATAAGTACCGGCGATATCTTCTGATTTCATACTGTCTTTATTTGACATTCAATTGGGACCACCGGTAAGGTTGTCTGTGTTTTTGATTGTTCGAGCAACTCCAGAAACGGCTTTTTGAACAGCGCTATAACTTGAAGCTGTTCCCACGCCAGATGTTAACCCTGGGTTATCCATAAAGAATGCCATGTCTTGATTATAAGCACCAAAACCCATATTATATGACATGATGTCATATGTTGTATCTGCAGCATTACTATTATTAGTGGTCACCTGCAAACTTTTACCGTTATCAGTAACCTCAGCATTATCAACATTTAATTGATAAACATCATCCGGCTTATAATCTGAAACAACAGTTGCTAATAAAAATATTGGAAAGAATGTTATTAGCGATGCTATCGTAATGGTAAATCCCATCATAACTTTCCCTATCATTGTTCTTTTTTGCATAGTTTGTTATTCCTTTTGTTTTCTAACTTTATCTAAACCGATTGCTAATTCTTCTTCATAGCTTCGACTTATTCATTCACTAACACATCCAACAAAAGGGATAATTAGAGAAGCACATAATATTAATGTTTTAGTTAAATTCCCTTTATGAATTTTAAACATATAGATTGAATAACAAGCGTTAACAATAAAAGACACCATCATTCATATAATAAATCCGGCTCAAAACATAAAGAATCAAAAACTATCAAATTGAACTATTGCGCTCAAATTTGGGTTATTTACCGATGCAAAAGCAATGCCAAATATTATTGATAATATCGCAAAAACCGAATACATCAAATTTCATGTTATATATTTATTAAAGTATTTAGTAAACCCTTTCATTCTTAATTTATTCATTCCGTGCATTACATCGATATTTGTTTTAATATTTCTTAATTTTTCTTGCATTTTATTTTCCTCCTAGGTTTCAAGCATTATCAGTTAATTGGAAGTTCATCCCGGTAGCATTATGGTCAGAATAGGCAAAATCATTGTAAAAATTTGTTGTAGTATTCAATTTAATATTATCCGATATTAAAAAACCATCTATATTCCCACGGAAGTTTTTTTGTTTGTCACCGCGATATTTTACGCCACCATTTCGATTACTTGGGGCCTGAGCATTAACTGCGAAACTCATTCCATAATCGCTCGGGTCAAAAATAGCTTTAGTTAATGATGAATTGTTATATCAAGTTTGCATTGAGTATTTTCAATTTGGATTTTTAGATGTTTTCCCCTTAGAATCTTTTGCAATTGGATTATTATTTTTTGGTACATCATTCAACGCTTCAAATACATAATTTTCTTTATCCAATTTAAAAGACACTTTATCGCCTTTTTTGTATGATTTAGAACTATCATAGTCTTTTGTATTTATATAATCTCCATCCTTAGGTGACGTTGGGTCGCCTTGGTTGTAGTCAAATTCTTGTCAAATAAATGGAGCAATTGCATCATCACCTTCTATTGTTTTATAAGATCCACCATCGGGTTTGCGGACATCGTTCCCCTCATATCCCCTGGTGCCAGGTAGAATTTTGTTTCAATCTCCACCAACAATTAGATAATTACCTTTTGCTTGCTCTCTTTTAATAACATTAATGATTTGTTGTAATTGTTTTTGTCTTACTTTACCTGAATCATCATAAGCTGAGAAGTGGGCATCAATGATAACCATTTCCTTACCAGTAGGTTTCCCATCTTTATCATTTACTGGATATCTTGATTCATCATAACAACGATCTAATTCAAATAAATTCATTGGGAATGTAGTTATGTTCGCCAAAGAGTAGCGTGTGGCTGATGATGGACTAAATTGACTGAGCATTAATAACCCCCCATCAACTTGGCCGTGCATATCGTTTAGTGGTAGCGGAACTCATGGAACCAGAAAGTTGCTAGCAAAAGATGAATTATAAACATTATCCAAATTATTAACTATTGAATCATATTCGTTAATATAGTAACTTCTTGTTGAACTACGATCTACTTCCTGGAATAGAACAAATTCAGGTTCTTTATAAGTTGATATTTCAGATTTGTTTCTTGGAGTTGTGGGTGTGCCTATCAATTTGCCTTTAGCGTCATATTTGTAACTAGTCACTAACGGAACAGTCCCTTGCAATTCCATAGACGGATCTTTTAAATCTAGGCCTTTCCAATTGTCCCAATTGTATGCTTTTGCTCCATTGTCTGTGCCGTTTATTGTTCGAACTACTCCATCAATTGCATTTTGAGTTGATGTGTGGCTTTGCGCTTTGGAAACGCCATACATCATTCCTGGGTTATCCATAAAGAATGCCATATCTTGGTTGTAAGCTCCAAACCCAACGTTATAAGATGTCATATCATAAGGTTTGCCTATTTCCACATTACCGTTTTTATCGGTGTTTTCAGCATTTTGAATTTGCAATTGATAGACGTCATCGGGTTTATAATCTGATACTACAATGGCAAGTAAGTATATTGGAAAGAATGTTATTAACGATGCTATCGTGATAGTAAATCCCATCATAACTTTTCCAATTAAAGTTTTCTTTTTCATAATTTTCCTTTCCTAGGCTAATGAGCCGAAATCTCAGATTTTATTTGTAAAAATGTCATTAAGCATTTCCGAGATATCATTTACTACATTTGTGTAATCATATTGTGTTTTACCTTGTTCATAAGCATATTTAGCAAATGCTGTCATATCTATTGAACTATCAACATCGAAAGTAGTTTCCATCAAATTATAAGTTGCATATAAACCTGTCACCATATTATTTCTGGTTATTGCAGATAATAATGCTTGTGGCATTGGCGATGGATTTCGTCCGTTGTTTTTATCGTTCATTAATTGTTTCTTATATGAATTTCACATTGGCATATAATCTCAACCTTTAACTACTGTATCTGAGTCGCCATCAAAATCAACGGTGTTACGTGAAATACTTTTATTTTCGTATTTATTAGTGTCTGAATTTCATATTTGTTCATTAATTTTTTTCACTGATTTAGATGATGCGTCATGAAGTCCCCCATGAATAACGATTGCGTTAGGATCATCGACAGCTGCATCTTGGTCTTTTGCATCATAAATTGTTTTAATTTTTGTATCCAATAAATCAAACATGAAAATTGACATTAACATATTAACTGTATTTTGAGTATATAGATCAACTCTAATATCAGGTGTAAGTCCACCATGCATGGTTTCGGTTATTTCTTTACCTTTGTCATCTATTATATTGCCATCATCATTTAATTTAGCGTTCGGATTTGACGAACCTTGAATCGGTTCTTCTAAATATGAAAATGTTTTAGAAGGGCCACGACCCTTTGAAACAACTGGGTTAAAGATGTTTTGACCATCAACAGTTCCATAGCCAGCACCAGCGTTAGCAGCACTAGGGTCTCATACCGTCTTTGTTTCGTCTATCTTTTTTGTAGTTGGATCATCCTTGATAGATTTATCAATTACTTTCAATATATTTTCGGTTGCACTTAGCATTGCCTTTCAGTTATCCTTGGTTGCTTTAGCATTATTAAGATTATCTTTTTGATATTTTCTAGAGGTATTTTTTATCATAGCTCCTTTATCATCGGCAATACCTGGGAAACCAACATTGTTAATCATTCCTAAAATAACGTTAGTTGAATCCATCGGTTCTGGATTGTGGGCGCCATCTGTCCCATCATAATATCAATCATCGACTTCGTTTCAACCCGGTGCAATGTATCCGTTGGCTACATAGCCTTGATACATTAGAACACCTAATAGTGTTCCTCCAGACTCTGAATTGAAAATATTTTCAAACATCGGATTAAAGTTTCCTCATAAGTTGCTAATTGAACGGTGAATGTCTGCTCAAGCATGAGGATCAATACCTACTGCTGCTTCAGCCTTATCAATTAATCCATTTGAACCAATTCCACCAATTGCAAACCGGAACGCTTCATAGAAACTTACGCCGCCTTTTTCATCGTATGTTGGTCCAACTACTATGCTATCTTGAATATCATCTTCATCATATATTATTGCTTGTTTATCAAAGAAATAATTTGTGAAAGCTAATGTCGAACCGACTGCAGGAATAAATGTTACTGGATTTTCAAAATAAGAAACATTGTTAAAGTTATCATCATTTGCTTGATAGATTGCACTTGCAAAAACATCGTTGTTAATTTTACTCTTATCTGACATTAAACCTAAACTAATTCCGGTTGCTATCATAAATAATGGTAGTGATAGAATCACAGCAAAGAAAGCGCCAACAAATTTTCCACGCGAATTAAGCACTTGTTTCATGCCGTTTCTTTTATTGGCTTGAATTTCTAAGATATTATTGCTAAAAGTTTTTTTAACATCACCCATATTAGTTTTTGCTTTACTAAACAAATTAATATAAGTATCCTTTTCAACTGATTTTTTAAAGAAAGCATTAGTGTTAGTTGCGCCATTGTTCATTGTTTCTTTAAGAGAATTTAAGTTTCAAGAACCTTCATTGGTTTTATTAATTCTAGCTTCAACTTTAGCTTTTTTTAATTCGTATTTAGCTAATTTAACTTCATCATATTGTTCGGGAGATAATTTTCCCCATTTTCTTTTTAATTTAAAAGCTCAGATAGATTCAAGAATTATATTCCCGATTACCATATAAATAATTAATCAAACTAATCCTAATACCTGAGCAAATAACGATTCTGCTCCTGTAAGGTCCATCGCAGCTACAACAGCTGCAGTTAATGTGTCCTTGACACCTAATCAAATTAATGCGCTTAACCCATAGAAAAATAAATTTCCTAATGAGAAATATAATGCGCGTTTCCATCCTCCTCTATAACCTGTAACAATAATCACAATAAAAATAATTGCTAAAAATAATATTGGAACCCAAACATCAGCGGTACCTAATGCTGATAATTCGTTTTGAGATCACGTTGCTACTAAAAATTTCATATACGACTCCTTTGTGTAAATTTCAAATAGGTATCTAGTTAGACCCTATAAATTAATTATAACGTTTGCACGTAAAAATGTTGACTTATATTGACATGTTGTAAATAAGTTGTATAGATGAGTAATATAAGTAAAAAAACAGGTTGACATTCGGCTATGATTAGTATAGGAGGCTGTTATGAACAAAATTATTAAAGCAAGCAATAAGGTTAAATATGGGTGCATTGATGAATTAATTGATTACAATTATCAAGATTTTGAGTTAAATAATTTCTTTAATAAGAAAATAAGTTTACTTAAAAAAAAGCTAGTCTATCATCAATTTAACTATATAGGATTTATTTCTGATGATAATGTTATTGGATTGGCTGTTGTTGATTTAGGCTATATTAGAAATATTTTCTGTTTCATTTATAATCATCAAGATGGTTTGATTCTTGATTATAGTAAAAATTTTACAGGCAAGAAAAATATAATTTTTCCAAGAAATCCTGACGAACATGAAATTAATTGTAAGTTAAATAAAACCGATTATATTAAAATAAAAAAATCTCACACATCTAAACAATTCTCGATTGATTGTAATATCAAGAAATTGCAAATTAAAATGGATGCAAAATATTCATTAGAAGATAAACCACTACGCGTGGTAAATCCATCCGATATGAACCGATGAACATTTACTGAAAAATATTCACCTATCAAACCTAATAATATAAACATTGCTTTTAAAGGGAATGAATTAGATTTTAAAATTACTAATTCATTCGTGGTTTATGATTGAACGGGTGGTTACTTAAGAAGAGAAACCAATTGATTATGAACATCTATTGGTGGTAAAACTATCAAAGGTAATGCTTTTGGAATAAATCTTGCTTCTTTTGTTAATGAAACATACTTTCCCGAAAATGCTTTCTGAGTAAATGGCACTAGAACTAGATTCAGCAATATCATTTATGATTTTAATATGATTGATCCTTATGATGAACCTTGAATAATCCATAACGAGAGCGATACCATACATTTGATTTTTACACCTACAGGGGAAAGAAGTAACAAAGAAAATAAATGACCAATTGCAAAAGTTTGATTTCGTCAGCTTGTTGGGGAATTTAGTGGCTATGTTATTGATGATGATAAAAATAAACATGAAATAAAAAAAGCCCATGGATTTTGTGAAATCCACAAATCAGTGTGATAATTAAAAAAGTAATCCTTACGTTTCCTTAAAAACGGAGAATTGCTTTTACCGCCGCTATTAATTTTGCAGTGTTAAGTCGCTCATTAAGCAATATCTTTTCACTACATTATTTATAGTGGCAAACCAAAAATTTCTCCATATTGAAAATTAGCAAGTATAATTGCTATATGACTACATTAGGAATTAGCTTATTGGTTTTTACTGCATTATCAATTATCTTCGTTTGTTTAATCAATAAATATATAAAAGTCGTAACCTCAAGTTACTACTTTTATTTAATTGTCTCGATTGGATTAATTATTTATTTCGTTGCAGGGCGTTGGGGCAATAATATTTATAGTTACAATCATACAGATTTGGAATCTTTAAAAAAGGTTAGCGTTTATAGTTATAGCGTCGCCGTTAGTAAAGCCTTTTTGTTAGATATGTGTCCCTTTATGGCTTTCTTCATACCAGTTAGCTTGATCTTTGATAAATCAAGAAGCATCGCTAAAGTATTAGCTCTATTAGGTTTAACCGGTGGTTTAGTTACCATCTTTGGTGGAATGGGTAGCGCAGAATTAGAAGGAGTCGCTTGATACACTTTCGTTTTCCTTGGTCAAGGGATAAATAAACTATATTTTATTATGCATTATTGAATGGTTATTATGAGCGTCCTTGTTATTTTGAATTCACGAACTTACACGCGCTGAAGCTGAGCAGGGATTCACGCCGTGACCATCGCTTTCTTTGCCTACGTTTATATAATTGTTATATCCTTTGGCATTACTAATAATGCGACAGGGATTGTCAAAGGGGATTGATATGGCGAATATGCTCAATATGCATCTTTAGCGAACATCCTTAATATTCCATTCCCGTGGATACCTGTTGTTTGTTACATGATCGTTTATATTTGTGTAATGTTTTTAATGTACATTAAAACTCATTTCACTAAAGATGAAAAACTATTCGCCGGTAACTATGATCCTTGATATAAAAATAATATGTATTATCGATATATGCATAAAGATTATTTACGCAAGACATTCGGACAGGCCAGTACCATCAGTACACCAAGCGACAATCGAATAACTAAGGTTTGAAATAATACCTGCTATTTATTTTTTAATAGTTCATACAAGGGCAACCAGTCACCTAAATGTTTTTTAAAAAAATGATATAACCATATTATTTTTTTAAATGAAAATAATGAAAAAACTAGAAAATAGTATCCACTGTTTGTAACTTATTATTTTTATTTTAGTAAAATTTTTATAAATAATTTAACATTAATGTTTTTTTTATAATTATAATGTTTATAATATGTATTATAGAAATTAATTAATGGGTAGAAAATGGAAAAAGTAGCAATTATAACAGATACCTCGGGAATCTTTCAGGGAGTTAAAATAGACGATGTTTTTACAACGCCTATAAAAATCATTGCAAATAAGAATGATAAAACTCTAACGTTTGATGATGAAGTTGATATTACACGAGAGCAAATATTTAAATTTTTGAACGATGGATATTCTGTTTCGACGGCTCAACCATCAGTTAATGATGTAATTATCTTAACTGAAAAATTATTAAAAAAATATTCTGCTGTAGTTTTTGCTGTTATCAGTAAAAATATGTCAGGGTTCTATAATATTTTAAGAATTGTTCAAGAAGAGTTTGGCTATAACAAAGTTCATATCATTGATACATTACAAATCGGAGTTCCACTAACGTGATTACTAATGGATTTACGTAAAATGCTAAATGAAGGTAAAAACTTTAATGAACTTGATAAATATACCGCTGACTACCAAAACAGAGTATCTGCTACCATTATAATTAAAAATATTAAACAAATGGTTAAGAGCGGACGAGTTGGTGGCGTAAAAGCCTTATTTATCCGTTTATTTAAAATTAAATTAATTATCAAATTAGAAAATGGCAAATGACAATACTTTGATAAATCTGATTCGTATGATACTACCATTGAAAAATCATTAAAATGTATCGATCGAATTATCTCGTTCAAAACAAAAGGTATTAAACGAATTGAAATTATGTCAGATTTAAAAGATTCAGCTCAAGAAGCTTTATGCATCTCCAATATCAAAACATTCATTAATGATGATAGTGAAATCAAAATGAGCAAACTACCAAACAGTGTTATCGCACATGGTGGAGATGAAACTTTTACAATCGCAATTGAAACAAAAGAATAATTATTAGTGTAAAAAATATATAGAATTTTTCTATATATTTTTTACACACTTAATTTTTAAATTTTAACCAGATTATTATATTTTATAATTCGGTCGCATACTAAAAATAAAAACCCTAACAAAGTCAGGGTTTAATATTTCATTCTATTAGATATCCATTGTAGGACAATACCTTAATTAAGGATTATTATTTTGAAGGCTTATCTTTAGATTTATCCTTAGATTTTTTGTCTTTAGATTTGTCTTTAGATTTTTCTTCTGATACTTGAGCTTCTTTAATAATATCTTCTGGGTTAATTCCAGCTTCTTTTAATTTACTAAATTGATCAGCCATTTGGTCGAACATTTCGATTTTAGCTTCTAATTGTTTTCAATCTTTCTTTTCTAGTAAATCCTTGAATTCTTTTAATTGAGTTTCCAATTGTTCTTTTTGATCAGCTTTTATATTTTCATCTGATTTTAAACCATTTTCTAAATTAGCGATGATTGATTCTGCTTTATATCGAAGTTCATTTTCCTTACGGATAATATCATCTTTTTCTTTGTTAACTTCTGCTTCTTTAATCATTTTGTCAATTTCATCTTGACTCAATCCTTCAGCATCTTTAATTGTGATTGTGTTTTCTTTATTAGTTTTTAAATCTTTTGCTGTTACACTAATAATTCCGTTTGCATCAATATTGAATGCGATTTGAATTTGTGGAACTCCACGAGCAGCTGGATCAATTCCACCTAATGAGAAATCACCTAGTAATTTATTGTCTTTTGCTAATGGTCGTTCACCTTGAACAACTCTAACGTCAACTGCAGGTTGGTTATCTTGTGCAGTTGAGAAAACTTGACTCTTGCTCACTGGAATTGTTGTATTACGTTTAATAATTGGACTAGCAACACCGCCAAGTGTTTCAATGCTCAATGATAATGGCGTAACATCTAACAATAAGATATCTTCAACATCGCCACTTAAAACTCCACCTTGAATTGCAGCTCCTAAAGCCACAACTTCATCGGGGTTAATTGAACGGTTTGGTTCTTTACCTGTTAACTTACTTACTAATTGTTGTACAGCCGGCATTCTTGTCGAACCACCAACCAATAAGATTTGGTTAAGGTTTGCTTTGCTAACTTTAGATTCTTTAATAGCATCTTCAACTGGTTTAATCGTACGGTCTAATAAGCTTTTTGTTAATTTTTCAAATTCAATTCGACTTAAATCTTTTTCAACATTTAAAGGCCCTTCTTTAGTCATGCTAATAAAAGGTAAAAGGATTTGTGTTGTTTTAACACCTGATAAATCAATCTTAGCTTTTTCAGCAACATCTTTTAATCGTTGCATCGCCATTTTATCTTTACTTAAGTCAATGTCATGTTCTTTTTTAATTTCAGCTAATAATCAATCAATGATGGTTTGATCTCAATCATCACCACCTAATTTATTATCTCCACTAGTTGATAGTACTTCAAAAGTTCCACCAGCCATGTCTAGGATCGAAACATCAAATGTACCACCACCAAGGTCGTATACCAATACTTTTTGTTCCTTGTCAGTTTTATCAATTCCATAAGCTAATGCAGCTGCGGTTGGTTCATTAATAATACGTTCAACTTGTAAGCCTGCAATTTTACCTGCATTTTTAGTTGCCTGACGTTGTGCGTCATCAAAATAAGCCGGCACAGTAATTACTGCTTTTTTAATATCAAAACCTAATTTTGCTTCTGCATATTTTTTAATGTAAGCTAATATTTTTGCACTAATTTCTTCTGGGCTATATTCCTTCCCGTTGATTTTAGTTTTTTCTTTTGACCCCATGTGTCGTTTGATTGAATGCACGGTGTTCATGTTTGTGATCATTTGTCGTTTTGCTGTATCACCAACAAGTACTTCATCATTTTTAAATGATACCACTGAAGGAGTTGTTCTCTTACCCTCAGGGTTTTCTAATACTTTTGAATTCTTGCCATCCATAATAGCGACACATGAATTCGTTGTACCTAGGTCTATACCTATAATAACATTTCGGTTTGCCATAATAATTACCTCTCTATTTATTAAATTTATAATTCAATTATATTTATTATACACAAAAATTAGCAAATAACAAGTTAGAGTGCTAAAAAAATCTAATGAGTTATATTTCGCTTTTATTTTTTTCAAATATTTTACTATATAATAAGATTAATATATGAGGTTTAAAATGGGCACTAAATTATTTACAAGAGCAAGTGATGAATTTGCTTATAAAATTTATAAAAATGGCATAATCAAAATTTTGAATATAAATAAGTTAGCATTATGAACCAAATACAATACCAATAAATTACATTCTATTAATAATGAAAAACATTTTTTACGTTATCGTTTTGAATTAGTTTTGAGATGAATTAATAGTAACGAGGTGTATAGTAAAACATATGTTGAAAATTTAAATAAAATTATTGAAGCCTTAGATATTAAAAATTATTTAAATAATAACGAATTAAATTATCTGCATCATTATGAAGGAGTGGTTTTTGCTAAGATCAGAAATCTGAAGTCACTCATCATTGATTTTCAAAAAGGGGATAACGAAACTATTTTTTACCATTACGAGCATACTAATATTTACCAAATTAATAGTTTGCAAGAAAAACTGATTCTTGACAACATTGATTTCTACATTAGTACTGAACGCCTAATTTTTAGTGAAAACTTTGAAATTTTCAGTATTTTATTTAAAGATATAATTGATTACAAATTAAGTCATTTCGGTTTAACAATCAAAACAAACAATCAAAAGTATTTGATTCGTTGTGAAGATCCTTACATTCATTATGTTTCACTAGAACGGGTCTTAAAATTTAAGGGATACGAGATATAAGATGGAACGTAATGAATTATTACTAAAATTAAAAACAATTCCCAAACAACCTGGATGTTATTTGTGGAAGGACAATTCTAACCGAGTAATTTATGTCGGCAAGGCCAAAAACCTTTTTAGTCGAACCCATCAGTATTTTCTTAAAATTCACAACACCCGAATCCAAATGTTGGTTGATAATATCGCCGACTTTGATTACATTGTTGTTGACAACGAAAACGAATCATTGATTCTTGAAAATAATCTTATTAAAAAATATCAACCCAAATACAATGTTTTATTAAAAAGTGGTAGTGGCTACCCTTATATTTTAGTTACCAACGAAAAACATCCACGAATTATTTACACGCATAATTATCAACCTAGCAAAGGAAAATATTATGGACCATTAGCTAATAACGATAGTAATCGTTATGAAATTTATAACCTTCTTTTACGTCTAATACCATTCCGTAAATGCCGGAGAATTCCTGATCACAAATGTATTTATTATGATATGGGGCAATGTTTAGGGCCTTGTATTAATCAAATTAATTTGGTAGATTATAAAAAATACAAAGAAGAAATCAATGATATTTTTAATCATAAAACCAAAACCATTATCACTAACTTAAAAGCGCAAGAACAAGAAGCTGTTCTCCAAATGGATTTTGAAGGAGCCCAAAAAATTTTGGATCTTCAGATAGGAGTTGATAATTTAATAAATCATCAAGTCGTTCAATTAATAAATAAAAATGATGCTGACATCGTTGGCTTTGCCACTAATGATAATTATATTTGTATTATCATCTTCAGTTACATCGATGGAAAATTACTATCTAAACATACGATGCTTGATCGTTATTATAACGATGTTAACGAGACAATCGTTGACTATGTTATGCAATTTTATAGTCACTCCAAATTACCTAAAAAGATTTTCATTACCTTAGAGCAAGATGACATCGATATTTTAAGTGATAGTTTATCAACGGATTTCGTTAACCCTCAAAAGGGGCAATACAAGGACATCGTTAAGGTTGCCCATAAAAATGCCCAAAAACAATTAATGACTGATCAATCTAAATTTGATCGAAAATATAATAGAACTATTGGAGCGTGTCAGGAATTAGCTAAACTATTAGAGCTTGATAGTGTTAATGAAATTGAAATGTTTGATAATAGTAATATTAACCTTGATACTCCAGTAGCAGGAATGATTGTTTATAAAAATGGTGTTCCAAATAAAAATGAGTATCGTAAATTTAATTTAAGAACCGTTAAAAATGCTTCGGATTATCATTATATGTACGAAATTATTTTACGTCGCTATAGCGCATTAATAAAAAACCAAATAAATTTACCAGAACTTATTATTGTAGATGGTGGTAAACCGCAAGTTAACGCCGGATTAAGAGCGTTAAGGGAACTTAATATTGATAATATTGTACCGCTGATTGGTTTGAAGAAAGACGCCCGTCACCGGACTGATGCCATCGTTTTAACTAATGGTCGTGAAATTGAATTAAATAAAACAAGTGACTTGTTCTTTTTTCTTTTTAACATGCAAGAAGAAGTCCATCGTTTTGCTATTTCGTTTTTCCGAGCGAAACGAATCAAAAGCCAACTTTCTTCAGTCTATGACAAAATTCCAGGGCTAGGACCTAAACGAAAAAAGGTTTTGTTAGAAAGATATCCAACAGTTTTAGATTTAAAAGAGGCGACGATCGAGGAAATTTCACAAATTGTGCCTCATCAAGTAGCTGTTTTACTAAAAAATGAAATTACTAAAACAGGAATTAAATAAAACTCAAAAAAATAATTTGAAATAACTAACTTTTATTGAGTTAGAATATAAGTTAGAATATTAATAAATAGGTAAATTGAATGACTAAAGTACTTGTAGTCTCTGACTCACACGGGCAGAACAAAATATTAGAAGAAGTTATTATGATTGAACAGCCCGATTTAATTGTTCACGCCGGTGATCACACAACATCTAAAAAATATATGGATGAAATATGTGATTTTTATGTAGCGGGTAATAATGACTATATTGGTGAAAGTGAAGAAATTTTTAAAATCGAGGATGTCACAGTCTTTTTGGTGCACGGGCATAGACATGTTTCTTGAACTAAAAAAAACTGACATCAAAATCTTTATGACGATGCCAGTAATTATGAAGCTAACCTTATTATCTATGGCCATAGTCATGTAGAAATTATTGACAAAATAAAAGGTGTGACAATTATTAATCCTGGCTCGATTGCATACCCGCGTAATAGTTCTTTAACAAAAACTTATATTGTTCTGTGAATTGATAAAAATAAGATAAATAATATCGAGATTAAATATCTAAAATAATTAAGACGTTTAATGTCCTACGCGATAGATATAAAGTGGAGGTCAATAAAATGCAAAAATTACAAAATAAAGAAAAAGAAAATATTTGTGGTGGCGCGATGAAATCAAATTTCTTTTGAAATAAAGCTGCGGGATTATCAATGATTTCAGGAAGCGTGGTCGGTGTTTTAAATTTAGTAAATCAAAATATTTATTATAATAATCCCAACCCTGCTTTTTCTAGTCCTAGTATGTACCACAATACATCACCGAGAACTTACGTTCGCGCTTCTCCTAATGGATATAATTCTAAGATTAATTTCGGGATTCCTTTCGCATAATGAAACCGTTAGATCAAAATACAAAAGAAAATATTTCAGGTGGAATCGCGCCAGGTCTTATTTGAGGTGCAATTACCTGCGTCACAGTTTTAATCAGCCTTGTTTCAAGCGGGGTGACTGCAGCCTTGAATATGAGCAATAGTAGTAAACATGCCAAAAAGCAAAATAATTTCGTGCCACAAGATAATAATTCCGTAATTTCAACAAAGGCTTTTAAGACAAAAATATAATCGACTTATATTTATGATAATGGCATGTACCACTAAAGTCTAAATAAAATAACCACTTCCGCTACATTAAAAATTTAATGTAGCGGAAGTGGTTTATTGTAGAACATTACTTTTAATTAAATAGTAAACCGTAATAATGTTCCATCAATATTAATTGCTTCTTGCGGTATTCCAAAATCTTCGGTGTTTCCACCATACAATACGTTCATTGCACAGCAAAGTTAGTGGTTAAATAAATAAAATCTTTTAAAATCTCTAATTTAATACCCCCGTAATAATCACATAGTTTAATGATTTTATTTAACGGAAGCTGTTCTTCTCTTATGAAGTTAGCTAAATCTCAATATTCGTTATTTATTCTTGATCATTCAAAATCTATTAAAAAAACTTTCTTATCGCTATATATTAGGTTTCTCGTGTTTATATCATTATGACTTAAAACTAGTGGTAAATAATCATATTTTTTAATCAATTCAACATACATTTTTTTGTGCTTAATTTCCAATTCCACTTTATCAAAAAAGCAAAATGAATCGTGCTTAATTATTTTTGTATCGACTATATCGGTATTATGTAAATTACGAATCGCAATTGATAGAGCTTTTAAAAATGTATCATCCAATTCATTAGGGCCTGGATTGATGCCATAAATTCACTTTTTAATAGCATCGCCGTTTTCATGATTGTAATAAACAAATAGATTATTACTTATTGTTTGCAAAACCAACTCTTCGTTTCTTCTATTGACAACATGATTACTGCCGCCTATTCTGATTTGGAATTTTTGTTTGTTTTTCGTTACTACTAAAAAGGAAATATTTGTAAATCCATTATGGATTTGATTAATATTTAAAATATCATTTTTTGTAAAATCAGTATGTTCAATAAATAATTCAATTGATTTTTTTTTATAATCCATGATTAATTCCCTCTATTAAATAAAAAAATAAATGGTTTAATAAAACCATTTATTTCGCTACCTTTACTAATGTATGTCTAATTACTTTATCATTAAGTACAAAACCTTTTTTGTAAATTTCAATTATTTTATTAGATTTAAATCTAGAATCTTTTTCAATATCAAAAGCTTCCATATAGTTTGTATTGAATTCGTCTCCAACATTAACATCGATTTGACTAATTCCCATTGTGCCCAATTGGTTGTAAAACATATTTAAAATCATATTAAACCCTGTAACATAATTTTTTACAGCCGGATTATCAGGTGATTTAACAATTGCAGTTTCTAAATGCAAAATAATATCAATAAAATTTATAATGTCAGTTTCTAACGCAGCTTCTTTTGCTCGTTTTATTTCTGCTTGAAATTTTGATTCATTTTCTTTTACTTTTGCATCAATTATAAGTTTTGCTTCTTTTGTTTTTTGCTGAATTTTATCAATTAATTGATTTCTGATTTTACTAGTTTCAGCGTTTAACTTTATGTTTTCACTAATTGTGTTTTTCAGTTTCAAATCTAATGCATCGTATTTTTTTTGAAGTGCATCATATGCACTTTCATAATCTTGTGGCGTGATTGAGTTATCGTCGTTAGAAAATTTAGTTCCCTTTTTATGAGCTGCTGTCTTCTTATTGGCGCCCTTAGTAACTACTATGTTCGAATTGGCCGTGTTTTTTTTATTGTGAATTGATTTTTGTACATTCACCTCATCGTCAAATCCAATAATACGCTTAGTTTTATCATCCGAATTATTGAATTTACTAGTCTTGCTACCCACTGGTTTTAACCTTGTGGTAACTTTCTTCGTTTTAGAATTAGCACGTACTAATTCTTCCTCATATTCTAGCAAAGCTTCATCTTCGTCGCTAACATGAAAGGCACGCGTTGGAATATTTTTATGTTTTCCAGCTTTCTTATAAATGCCGCTACCTGGTTCAATTTCTTCTAATTTGGTTGTTCCTTTAGATTGTGTTGTTGATCCGGCAACGCCATGCAATTTTTTTAAATCAATTCTACCTGAGCTCATTATTCCACCTCTTTCAATACTTCTGCATTATGCTTTTCAATATGTTTGTTAGTTTTTTCTGCTAATTTTCTAATTGTCAAAATTTCATCTTTATCGTATTTATTTGAATCTGCGTATTTAACAATACAAATAAGGTTTCCAGATACATTCCCACCCAACATTTTTTTCTTATCGGTTTTAACTCCGCGACCATGGATAATAATTTTTTGTTCGTGTTTTGTGCCCGACACTAGTTCATAATCTTCTACACCGTATGGTGTAATAATATTAATATGTCCGCCAACAATAGCCTTTAAAGGATCGACATACACATATGTATAAATGTCTAAACCATGTCGCTCAAAAAACTTACTAGGAGTAACATTTATAACTAAAAATAAATTTCCACTAGTGTTTTTATTTCGGTGCCCCTTATTACTAACAATTAAGTTTTCTCGTTGATCAACACCAGCCGGGATCGTAGCTTTAATGGTTACCTCACTAATATTATATCCTTTACCCGAGCAACTCTTACATTTGTTTTTAATAATTTGGCCAGTTCCTGAACAAGTGGGACATGCAGATTGACTTTGCATCATTCCTAAAATCGTTCTTTTTTGCGTAATAACAACACCATGACCTTGGCAATCTCCACATTCAATAATGTCAACTTCGTTCTCAGCACCAGAACCATCACAATTGTCACAAACAACACGACGGTCAAAAGAAACTTTTTTTTCAGTTCCTTTTAATGCTTCAACAAAAGATACCAATATTGGAATGTGAATATCTAGTGATTCCTTATGTGCTCTTGGTCCAAAGCCTTGTTGTTGTGCTCCACCGCCAAAAAAACTACCGAAAATATCTTCGAAACCACCGAAAGAAGCACTTTGTGTTCCGCCGCCGTTTCCGCCGCCGCCAAAGAATTGATTAAAAATATCAAAAGGGTTGAAACCGTCAAAATTTATACCTTGGCCTTCTAAGCCGGCATGACCATATTTATCGTAAATAGATTTTTGCTCTTGATCACTTAACACTTCATAAGCTTCATTGACCTCTTTAAATTTATCTTCTGCTTCAGGTTTTTTATTACGATCTGGATGATATTGCATTGCCAAATTACGAAAGGCGCGTTTGATTTCATCTGCACTTGCAGTTTTTGATATTCCTAAGACCTCGTAATAATCTCTTTTCTGTGGCATAACTAACATCCTTACTTATTAAAAAATTAAAAAATAATTTTAAATTTATATATATTATCGTACTATTTTATTTTAGCAATGTCAATATTTGAGTGCTAATATTTATAAATTAGAATTATTTTTTAGATTTAGATTTAGAACGCATCAATCTCGACGTAGCTCTGGGCCACATACTAATTTTAGAAGTCGGGTGTAATTTTACAATTAAGTCACCAGTTCCAATAGGTGTTTTATTACCACGGCCAGGAATTTTTATTGTCTTGTCTAATGGAGTATTTGGCAAAACTTTAATGTTGGCAAAAATTCTTTCATGCTCTAGACCAAAGCCTTCGCAATGATAACATTTTTGTAATCTTTCCACCCCAATGTGACTACTGCCTCGACACACGGTACAAATTCGATAGCGATCTATTGGAACTGAAATTCTTATTCCATCTTTAAATTCTTGACCTTTTAAATCTAATTTTGCAACTATATCTAGATTTCGTTTAAGTTCGCTATAAACATGATTGCGTTCGGCCATCGCTTTAATATTAATTCAAATTTCACGATAGATAACAGTAGGGTCAGAAATTTGATTTTCTAATAGTGCATTCGCCATATCATAAATTTCTTCAATATCTGATTGAATGTTAAATCTAAAAGCATCTAGCTTTGAAGAAATTCCCATTTCTCAATCATACATTGCGCGATTTTCTTCGTTGCCCAAAACTTGATACGCTTCATTAATCAAATGAAATTTATCAATTGCATTTGATTCTTTATTTAAATCGGGATGGAACATTTTTGCCAAGTGTCGGTATGATTCAGTTATTTGCATCTCAGAGCTTGTTGATTCAACCTCTAAAATATCATATCAATCATTGGCTAAAAGTTCTTCTTTAGCGTTGAATTTAGTAGTATCGTTTGACATATTAACCTCTATTTAATAACAATATTTATAATCTTATTTATAATAACAATTTCTTTAATTATATATTTATTTTGCAAAAAATTTCTAATTTTTAAAGTACTTTTTGCAATTTTTAATAATTCATCTTTAGGGGTGTCCCTTTCAACGGTGATTGTATCTCGTAATTTACCATTAATTTGAATAGCAATTGTAACACTCGTCGACTTTAATTTAGCTTTATCAAATTGTGGGAAATTAGCTTTTGTAATGCTTGTTTTACTTCCCATCAGCGAATATAATTCTTCAGCTATATGAGGTGCATAACAACTTAAAATTTTTAAAAAATTATTTAAATAATTCTTGTTAATAGAGGGCGCTTTATAACAAGCATTTATAAAAATCATCATATTACTAATACCAATATTAAATTGTTGGTTATCTAAATTTTTATCAAGATTCGCAATAAAATTATGATACGCAAATGTTAGCTCTTCATTTGATGGTGAATCACTAATTTTTTTCTTATGTTCGTTAAAAAGCCGATACACACGATCAAGCCATTTACGCATACCATCAATACCATTGTCGTTTCACGGCAAGGAAGCAGTCAAAGGTCCCATAAAGCATTCATATAGTCTTAAGGCATCGGCGCCATGGCTCCTAATTATGTCATCGGGATTAATAACATTACCTTTAGATTTACTCATTTTCTCACCATTTTCAGCTTGAATCATCCCTTGATTAATAACTTTCATAAATGGTTCTTTGTTTGGCACGACACCTATATCATATAAAAAATGATGTCAAAATCGAGCATATAATAAATGTAGAACCGCATGTTCTTGACCACCAATGTAAATATCAACTGGTAATCATTTTTTAAAACGCTTCATCGCTTCATCGCTATTTAAATCAG
>JAACJW010000028.1 GCA_021378525.1 Ureaplasma sp. Hg2
GAAACATTCAATATTCCGTTAGAATAACTGATTTTTGTGATGTCTTCTTTTTCAACGCCGCTGATTGTAACATAATCTTTTATTGCGTCAAATGTTACACCTGGTTGTTGCTCATTAATTAATTTGCTAAAATCACTTTCACTTATTTTGCCAATACTTTCTGAACTAATTTTAAGATTCGCTGTTACTACATTAGCAAAACCGCTAAAACTATATGTGTGGGTTGTAGTTACATCACTACTATGAATCGTAGTGGTATAATATTCTACATCAGCATTTAAATTTCCAAGCGAATCGTCAGGATCAAAATTATTAATCGATACTACTAGGCTAGGATCACTAATTGTTAAAAAATCACTACAATTAGAAGCACTTACTTGTGAAGGCAATGTTTTGCTAATAATGGGTTTCGTTGTTATTTTTGGTCCAGATGTACTTTTTGCAAATCCGCTAATAGAGTAAGTGAAAAAGCTTGATGGTATAGTAGTTTCTTGGTAGGTTGTAGTGTAATACTTAACTTTAAGACTCATTGTTCCGTTTAAATCATCTGTGCTAAGAACGACAACATTGATAATCGCACTTTGATCACTTATCTTTAAATAATCTTTATAATTATTCACTGTAACTTCTGAGGGCAGGACTTTTTTACCTGCTGTGTTAACTGAAATAGATGGGTGGCCTACAGGTTTAGCAAATCCATTCACATAAGAGGATCTAAAATCCTTTATAATTTCACCGGTCCCAACATAAGTAGTGGCTCGATAAGTTCCGGTGATCACAACCAAACCTAAATCATCATGGCGGATCACAGAAACACTATTTAATGTATTATCGCTATCCTCTTTATTTATATACGTTAGATAATTCCCATTATTTACAACCGATGGTAAAACAGTATAATCAATACTACTCTTTCCACTGAAATGAGGGGATTTCGTATCTTGACTCAAAGTCACCGAATAAACACCTTCACTATGATGTCCTTTAGGATCGGTTGCCCCGAATGTTATTTCCACTTTATTGTTGCTTGAATCTTTCTTATTTGTGGTCATTTCAAAATTTATTCCAGGTGTTTTAGATTCAAATGTTGCATATTTGTGATTTGTATTATGTCATGGTTGTGCTAATTGTGGAATGGTTGAAAGAGATTCTCTAGCGATAACACTTACATGGATTGTAACCTTAAAATTAGTATCGCCAGAACCAAACGTTTTGACTACATCTGGTTCAGCAGATAGATTAGCATTATCATTTACTGTAGTTGCGGCATTATCAATAGATTGGGTATTAAACGCCAGGATAGGCATTATTAATAACGAACCTAAAACTAAAGATAAAGTAAATTTGATATGTTTTGTCTTGTTCACAACGACACCCTCTTTATTGTAAATATATTTTATGTTTCATTAATTTAACAATGAATGAATATAATTATATTATATTAAATTTGTTAAATTTATACCTATATTTAGGTGGTATTTAACATCAGAAAGTGATTATTTATAGCATAATTTTAAGTTTGATTATTTTTAATGGTTGCATTAAAAATATTGATTAATTAAATTACTCGTTTTACCAAATATAAAGAAAGTAAAACATGAGGCTTTACTATGGAATATATAATGATATTTAGAAAATAAAAATACATTTTAAGCCAATATTTAATGAGCTTAAAATGTATGTTTGAAAATTGGATAGCAATAACTTTAAATAACATAAAACTCTTTTGGTTGATATCACAAATGATTATGATTTATTATTCTAAATTAATTAATTATTACGAGAATTTGTTGGTCCATTATTTCTTGATGGTGGTCTACCATTTGATCTACTACCGTTTCTAGATGATTGTGGTGGGTACTGTCCTCTGGATTGCGGTGGGTATTGTCCTCTGGATTGTGGTGGGTATTGTCCTCTAGCTTGCGGTGGGTATTGTCCTCTAGATTGTGGCGGACGTTGACCTCTAGATTGTGGTGGGTATTGTCCTCTGGATTGTGGCGGACGTTGCCCTCCTATCTGCATTGGGTATCGCATCGGTGAAGGCTGACCACGCGATTGCATTGGACGTTGCCCTCTTGGTTGCATTGATGAAGGTTGTGAACCATAGGTGCTTGGATAATTTCTACCTCTTCTTTGAGAACCATAATCAGGATTTCTTTCGGCAAGACGAACATGCGAATTTCTTGATGGCGGATTATTTCTATTATTTGAATTTAGACGCATATTTCGGTTAGGATTGTTGCCACCTGATCTAGGTTTTGAAATACTATTATTTCTGTAATATCATCATGTTCCTAATCCGGCTAGAGCTAGGATAAGCAAAGTACAAACGGTTGCTATAATAATCGTGCTAGTATTGTCGGTGGTTCCAGGACCTCCGCCGCCGCCTCCGCCGCCGCCAGAAGAACCTAAAAAGCCAGAAATAGTTTGATTCATAATAAGGGTTGAACTATTTTTTCAAGAAGTGGAATGGTAAGTTAATTTCAAAGTACCCCCATTGTAATTAAGGGTTGTGATTTCCTGGGCTTTAACATTATCAATAATAACATAATCTCTTAAAGCATCGATTGTGTCCGATACATTCTTGTTGCTAATTTTTTTGATGAAATCACTTTCTGTTATTTTACCAATATTACTCTGATTAAGAGTCATCGTTGGAGTTACTCTAGTTGCAAAACCCAAAAAATGATATGTATGAGTTTTTGATGCTGCTCCTTTGCCATGGAAACTAGTTGTAAAATATTCTACTTCAACATCTAATGTTCCTTTGATATCATCGGCTTCAAAATTATTAATGCCTTTCTCAGAACTAGGTCCGTTAAAATTTAAATAATTTGTATAATTAGAAGCATTTATTTTTGAAGGTAAAATTTCAGGGATATTTGATTTGGCTATGAAATTTGGATAAGAATTACTTTTTGCAAAATTACTAAGATTGTATGTGTATCTGTTAGTTGACGCGCCACTACCGTGATAACTGGTCGAATAATATTTAATCTCCATTTCTAATTGTCCGGTTTTGTCATAAGGGGTAAAACTAAGAACAGTTACAATTCTGGATTGATCACTAATGTTCAAATAGTTTTTATAATTAATATTATCAACACTTGATGGCAAAACTTCTGACGCTCTTGATTTAGTGTTAGTTGAGATTGTTGGCTCGTTAGTGATCTTAGCAAAATCTTTAAGCGGATAACTAAAGGAACGTACAATTTGACCACTGCCTTTATATGTTGTGGCTCGATAAGTTCCGTCAATAACCGCTGTTCCATCGCTGTTATTACCGGTTACACCGGTGACATTAAGCAGCACTTTATCTTGGTCGGTCACAGTTATATAATCACTGTAATTGTTGGCGTTTATTGTTTTCGGTAAAACTTTATTACCGTCGGCATTTGTTTTAAAGGTTGGTTTTTTAGTGTCTGCATGTAAATTGATTAAAGCATCCCCACTGGCGGTGTGATGATCAGTATCTTCGGATACCATTTTTATAACAACCATTGAATTATATTCTATGCTATCTGTGTAGATCTTAAATTTTTCGCCGCTACTTGCCGCTTGAAAAGAAACATAGATACTATTGGTGTTATCTCATACCACGCCTTTAGCAGGAAGTGTTCCAGGCGAAAGTCTTCCGATTGTGTCAGCATGAATGGTAGCACTACAATAATAAGTTCCTGATCCAAAATGAATATTAATGTCAGGATCACCCACTTGGTTGACACTACTATTTATTGAGTTTGTATTTTCAAATGTTTTATTATTTAGGGGTGTATTAAAGGCCAATATCGGCATTATTAATAACGAACCTAAAATTACAGATAAACTTGCTTTTATATATTTTATCTTATGCACAATATCACCCACTTTATTGTTAAAATATTTTTTTATTTGCTTAGTATAATTGGTTATTATAGTACTAACATATATATTTATATTATATTAAATTAAGCTAATTTATACTTGCTTTTAGATTACATTCCTTAGCAAAGCGATTAGTAGCGATACAGATTATTAATAATTAGATTAATTAAAGCACTAAAAACTAAATATAAATATATAATCACACCTTAAATCATTACAAATAGACTTAAGGTGTGATTATATAAATTGACTTTAAATTTTAAAATTAGCTAATCATTACGTTTAGTTATATTTTTAATTTAAATAAATATTATTTTATTGATCGAAAACCTATTGAATTTAGCGTCGTCGACCATTACTACCGCCGGGCTTTCGAGTTTTGTCTGAGATATCATTAACTACACTGCCAAATTTATTTGCTATTGAACTTGTAATGGTATTACCTTTTCGTGAGTTATTTCTTTTGTTCTGATCATATTTGTTTTTGCTTGCTTGCATCGGATATTGTTGGCCTGGTTGCATTGGATATTGCCGACCTGGCTGCATCGGATGTTGTTGTCTTACCTGCATCGGATGTTGTTGCATTGGGCGTTGCCCTCTCGCTCGCGGTGGATGTTGGTTACTATAGGCGGGTGAATAACTTTCAATCTTTCTCTCTGGTGCATAGTAAGGACTATTTCGATTGAAATTCGGTCCAAAATTTCTTTGGTGTTGATTATTACTAGGTGGTTGTCCTGTGGGTGGCTTTCCTGAAAATTGTTGTGAAGTTTCATTATGGTCAATTGGACCATCCCCTCGTTGTCTCGAATTTCGGCCTCTAACTTTTACATGATAATATCAACCGGCCAATCCCAATAGAATTAAAACAAGAACAGTAACAACGCTGGCGATGATAGCCGCGTCATTATTTGATGGTGCCATAAAACCAGAAATTTTTTGTTTTATAACATATGTCGGACTACCGTTCCACGAAGTACTATAATAGACGATGGTTAACAATCCGTTGTTGTATTCAATACTTACAACATCTTCTGGAGTAATGCCGTTCATAATAACATAGCTATCTAAATCACCCATTATTTTTGCTATGCCATTATTATTGATTATTTTTTCAAAATCATTTTCTGTGATTTTAGCAATAGCATCTTTATTAACATTTATTGTTGGCTCCACTGAACTAGCGAACCCGCCGAAGTTATACTCGCGATTATCTGTTGGTGATCCTTGCGTATGCTGAGAAGTTGTGTAATATTCCGCATTAATTTGCAGCGTTCCTTTTGCATCGTTAGGGTTCAAATTTGAAATTGATTCAATTACAGTTGGATCATTTAAAGAAAAATAATCTGTATAGTCATAACTATGAACATCCGATGGCAATGTTTGATTAATATCTTGATTCATTATAAAGTGCGGGAACAAAAGATTTGATTTCGATTCAACCCTATGACTTGTTTTGTAAAGCGTTGGTACATCATTAGATTGATAACTAGTGGTATTAAAATTAATAGCGGTTGTACTGAAAGCCATTAATGGAATAATCAATGATGATGATAAAGCTAATAATAATGGTAATTTTATATGTTTTATCTTATTCATGATAGACCCTCTTTTGTTATTTGAATAATTTAACATTCAAATAATATCTACTAATATTATATTTGATTAAGCCATCCAATACTTTAATTTAGTATTGCAAATTAGACTTAATGCTCTAACCCTTAATAACATTGCATTTTATATTTTAAAATGAAAAAATAATCCGAATTAATAATAAGATGGAAGATGATATATTTAAAAGTCAATCACCAATAAAAAGGAAACGTCAATAAAAATATTTTAAGCCATTATCTAGTGAACTTAAAATATATGATTTAATAATATGCGTGGTTTAAGGGGCGCGGTTTAACAATTGCTACTAGTGCTATATATTAACTAAAATATTTATTTAGATTTTATCATTTTGCATTTTGTACATAACGATGCTAGCAGCAACTGCTACATTTAACGATTCTACGTCACCGTCCATTTTAATTTTAATTAAAGCATCGCAATGCTTGATTGTATCGCGGCTCAACCCGTTAGATTCGTTACCAACAATAATTGCTCCGCGAGCTAAGTCAATATCATTGATGAGCGAACTTGAGGCCGCTAATGTTGTCCCAAAAACTTTAATATGCTTGTCTTTCATGCGCGGAATTAATTGGTCAAGACTTTGATTAGCATGAATGTTTAGATTAAAGATTCCACCCATTGTTGAGCGAATTATTTTCGGGTTATAAATATCAGGGCAATTCCCACTCAAGATAATATTTTGAATATTAAAAGCATTCGCTGTCCGAATGATTGTGCCGATGTTACCAGGATCTTGTAAATGATCCAAAATTAAATATTGTTGATTTTCATCAAGTGTCAATTTTTTAATTGGGGCCATGAAAGCAATCGCAAAAATACCTTGGTTGCTTTGCGTGTCGCTAATTTTATGAGCGATTGAATCATTGATGATAATCGTTTCTTTTGCTCAGCTAATTTCATTGATTAAGTTAGCTTGTTGTTTATCATAATATTTTTGTGTGATTAATAAAGTATCGATTTCAATTTTTTGTTCAAAACTCATAGCAATCGATTTTGGTCCTTCAATAAAAAAACGTTTTGTTTGATAACGATAAGTTTTATTAATTTTTAACTTATTAATTTCTTTGATGATAGGATGTTGGAGCGAAGTAATATTATGCATCATATTACTTACTAAATTTAATTAAGTCCTTATAAACGTCTTCTAGTGATGCGTAAGGTTTATCTTCCATCATTTTTTTAATCATTGCGATATCCTTGGTTTTATCTTTTAAAATTTTAATGAATTTATTTTTAGGATCAAGAATTCCTTCAAAGGTTTGATCCACGTTAAAAGTAAGGCTGAATACCTTAGCGTCCATTACACTGATTTCATTTAGACGTAATGTTTTAACATGGTATTTGAATTCCTTATCCATTTCAACAACATACATACTATATTTGTTGATGTAGTTATTATCATCAATTTTTTTACCTTTAATTGCTTGATGTAGTTTGATTAATTTTAACTCTTTAAATTCCATAAATTTACTCCCTTAGATTCATTAGTAATATAAGTATATTATATATTCATAATTTTATTACTTTTATTAAGTTTAATTAGCTAAATAACTTTACTTAATTTAAAATAATTGTTTTGATTCTTCCTCCACCCAAACATTTATCGCCCTCATATAAAACGGCAAATTGACCAGCGGTAACCGCTCTTGCTTTTTTAGGGTATGCTAAATAAACCAATTTATCTTTAATGGTATATTCACAATCAATCAATTGTTGACGATGGCGAAACCGAACCTGTAACTGGGGTTTTGTCGGAGTTGTTATCCAATTAAAATCTTCCAACACACAGTTACTTGAATAAAGGTATTTTTGTTCCAAACTAATTGGTGCAACATAAATGTAATGTTGTTTAACATCCTTTGAACAAACAAAATATTTTTCACTATTACCGCCTAAGTTTAAACCCTTCCGTTGGCCAACGGTATAATAAGCACAACCCTCGTGGTGACCCAAAACTTGATTATTAGTAATATCAATCACATCACCCGGTGTTTTAGGAAGATAGCTATTTAGAAAACTTCTAAAATCGCGTTTCCCAATAAAACAAATGCCAGTTGAATCTTTTTTGTCTCAAATACTAAGTTCATTGTCTTTAGCAATTTTGCGAACTTCATCCTTAGTATAATCACCCAAAGGGAAAAGAACTTGACTAAGTTGCTTTTGATCAAGATCACAAAGAAAGTATGTTTGATCTTTGTTTTCGTCCTTGGCCTTCAAAAGAAAATGATGCTCTGGAGTGTGGGTTATTTTAGCGTAATGTCCCATCGCAATATATTCACAATCAAATTGCTTGATGGCATACTTTATGAAGGCATCAAACTTAATAAATTTATTGCACAAGATATCAGGGTTAGGCGTATAGCCGGCTTTATATTCATCCAAAAAATAAGTGAAAACATTATCTCAATACGCTTTAATAAATTCGGTTCGATAGATTGGTATCTGTAATTTATCAGCTACCGCTTTAGCGTCTTGATATTCTTTTTCAGCAGCACAAACATTAGCTTCATCAAGCATGTTTTCTTGATTGACAGCCGGATCTCAATTTTGCATGTATAAACCGATTACTTGATAACCTTGTTGCTTCAACAAATAAGCAGTTACCGCTGAATCAACGCCGCCACTTAAACCGACGACAACTAAATTTTTAACCATATAGCTTTCCTCCTAATAAAAAAAAGATAAAGAATTACCTTATCTTTTTTTAGAAATGTTTAACACCCTTTGTTTTTCATTCTTTTAAATCATATTTTTTTGCTTTATTTTTAGCTTCAATAACAACACCAGCATTTTTTAAAGTGTATGTTTGATAATATCTTGAACGAGTGTAAAGGCCTTTAATATTTTTAGTAAGGTGTCGTTCGGTCTTGGTCTTATTCATCAGCACTTTATCAGTCGCATAAATTTCACGATGGTCTTGTTCATTTGTATAATATTGAAACGGAGTAAAATTTCGTTTGTAATATGTATCCCCATTAAATTGTCTTGTCGAAGGGTCAACAAAATAATCCACATATTTATTATCAGCGTCTTCGAACATTTTTTGATTAGGTTGGAATTTTGAATGATGATATTTTCTTATGCTGTGTATCTCATCATTTGTCATAATCCCTAAAGAACGACGGTGAATCTCTTGAGCATTAAGAAATTCCAATTCTTCTTCTGGCGTCATTTCTCTTGGATGAATCATTTCGATGACAGCTTCATCCAATTTGTTTTCAACCAATGGTTGTTCATCTTCCCCTTTGATTGCTTGTTTTTTAAAGGCAGCAATTGATGGTCGTGGTAAGACAACCTTACTTTCGGTTAGAGTCCCATTTTTTAAATTATCAGTGTCTTGTCTTAATTGATTTAACTCAACGTTACCCTTGCCTTGATTTAAAACAGTTGGTTTCTTAGTTTGATCTGGGAAATCATTTTTTTGAATGTTAGAAACATGATCTTTGGCATCAGTCGCCATAGCTGTTGATTTATGTTTAGCGCCTTGAATTGCTTCTGATAACTCTTTTACTTGAATCGTTGAATTAGGTTTAATTTCGTGACTTGTTCGTAATGTCACTGGCTTGCTTGGGTTAGTTGTATTGCCTAATTGACTAGCATTACCGTGATTACGGTAAATTCGAAGCGGTGGTTTAGAGCCGCTTTTACGATGGCTTGGATGAACCAATTGAGTAGTACTAGTTTCAGTTTGGTTAGTGTCAACCACTTGTTTAGAACTGACTACTTCGGTGGTAGCGACTTCTTTAGCAGTAGTTTCAGTTTCTTTATTTGTTTGTTTTAATTGAATTGCCATAATTTTTTAATTACCCCATAATTATTACTATATATAATATTCTTATTATAAACTATATTGACAAATAATTGCTTCATAGTGATAAAACTTTACTAATAAAGCTTAGATTTGTTGAAAAATTATATTTGCTCTCCATTTAATGAGAAACGTGAAGCGCTCGTTATTTTAACTTTAACAAGTTCACCAGCTTTAGCATTTCCCTTAAAATTAACAACCTTTCATTGTGGCGAATAACCCGTTAACATTAGTTCATTATTTTTTGATGAACCCTCAACTAAAACTTCTAAAATTTGATTTTCATACTTATGATTATTAAGTGATGCATATTTTTTAACTAATTCATTTAGTTGTTGTAACCGCGCTTTTTTAGTTTTTAGATCGATGCTATCGATCATTCTCGCAGCTGGTGTTCCTTCTCTTTTGCTATAAATAAATGTGTAAGCATTATCATATTGAACCCGATTATATAACGCTAACGTATCTGCAAATTGGGCATCGGTTTCATTTGGAAACCCAACGATGATATCAGTTGAGATTGCAACTTGGGGAATGTTCGCACGAATGTAATCAATCCGCTTATAGTAATCTTCAATTTTCATTGGACGGTTCATTTTAGCTAAAATTGTTTCATTCCCTGATTGAACTGGAAGATGAATGTAAGGCATAATATTTTCATGTTGTTTAATCATATCAACCATTTCATCAGTCCAATTTCAAGGGTTGCTTGTCGCAAAACGAATTCGTTTAATTTTGGTATTAGCGACGTCGGTTAATAAGTTAGAGAAATTATAATCTTCTTTAAAGTCAATGCCATAACTATTGACATTTTGACCTAACAAGGTAATTTCTTGATAGCCTTGTTTAATTAGATCATTAATCTCTTGAACGATGTCGTCTTTACTACGGCTGCGGATTTTACCACGGGTGTAAGGGACGATACAATAGGTACAAAACTTATCACAACCATACATAATGTTAACTCATGCTTTAATTTTTGAATTTCGATTAACCGGTAGGTTTTCAACCACATTACCTTCTTGGCTCCATACCTCAACAACCATTTGGTTATCAAAGGCAACTTGTTCTAAAACTTGAGGTAAGCGGTGAATGTTGTGGGTTCCAATAATAAAATCAATGTGCTGATTTTTATCAAGGATTTTTTGCACAACGTGTTCTTCTTGGCTCATACAACCAGCAATCCCAAAAACAAAGTTGGGGTTATATTTTCTAATTTGTTGGAGAAAACCAATTTCACCAAACACTTTTTTTTCAGCATTTTCACGAATCGCACAGGTGTTTAGGATTACTAAATCCGCATCCTTTGGTTCATCAACTCATGTATAACCCATTAAGTCGCACATCCCCATCATTGTTTCGGTGTCTCGCACATTTGATTGACAACCATAAGTTCTAATGTGATATTTTTTATCATTACCATAGTTAACCATGTTAGTTGGAATCGCAAACGAATCTTTAATTGTTTCAGCATGTTGCAAACGTTTTCGAGCCCGGTTTAAGTCCGGCATAAAATATTTTGCGACGTCTAGTTTTTCTTTCTTTGCCATAAGTTCTCCTTGAAAATAACTTTAATTATTGATTAATTAAATCTAATCTTAAATTTAATTTTAGTTATATTATACTAAATATAACAAATTATCAAAATTATTTTTATCTGTTTAATGGTCGGTCGGCACTCAATCGATCAGTTAATTCAAATCGACTGATAAGTTAATTTAATAAAATCAATAAAATATATTTAAAATATTGATTAGAATATGTTAAAATAATTTTATATTTTTGTAATAAACAAGGGTGAATAAATGAAAAAAATTATAATTAAAATTACGTCAGCATTATGTGTTGTGACCGCTATTACGAGTGTCGCTGTTTTTACGACCGCTTCAGTATCAAGCTTACCACCAGTAAGAGTTTTTGACACACAATCGTGAAATGACAAAACCGATACTTCAGGAGGGACTGGGACATCGTTAAGATATGCCGAAATGCCAACTACTGATGTGGGTATCAAAGATTTATTAATGGGTACTAAATCAATTAATAATGGAAACTATGTTTTATTTGTTGGAAGCGAAGCTGAACAATTAACTGATACTAGTTTATATCCATCAACAACTACACCCGGACTTTTAGCAAATAACAATCAACTTAATTTTGATTCTAGTAATGCTGGATCAAGTTCTAGTTCATATAGTAAAACAATCAATCGTTTTTATAATGACCCAACTTTCCAAGACAAAAACAATAATGAAAAACCTCAATTTCTAATGTATTTAGATAAATTAAATGGAGTTGTTTCAAAAGAACAAAAAGATTATACAACCACGAAAGAAGCGTTTAATAAAAAGCATCGTGGTGATGGTGTTGCTCAAATGCCAGCTTGAAATGACGAATCATACATCCCGGGTAAAACATATACTAAAGATGATAAAACATATAAATTCCGTAACGATAAAGCGGCGCAAGATTATTTAGATATTCAAGCCTTTATTCAAACCGCTTATGGTAGTTTAGGGACATTGCAATATCCTTTCATTATTTCTTTCACCACAGCTTCTGTTAGTTCTGGCGGCTCTGTTTGAAAAGACTCAATCGCACCAGCTGACGATACTGGAGATGATACAACTTCATCAGCAACAACTAGATTGCAAGATGCTACTCCAACAGCTGAAACCAATATGTCAACATGATTACAAAAAATTTATCACTTTGGAACATTTCAATAATTAATAAAAACCATTCTTTTGAGAAATCTCATGAGAATGGTTTTCTATTGTTAACATCAACATTTTTATATTTTTAATGTTTCGCTTAAACTTTTTTTTGATCCCGTATTCTTGCTTTAATAATTTCATCTTTTCGTTTTTTTCTAAAAGCAAATAAGATAAAGAAAATTACCAAGGCAACAGCACACGAAATAATTAGAAAAATTCATCAATAAGTTTCAATTCAACTACTTTTGTTTGTATTGAAACCATCGATTTCAATCGGTTTACTTTTAAAGACATCACTGCCTTTGGTATAAACGACAGTGATATCAACTGTACCATCACTACTTTTTTCAGTTTCATATGAAACTGTGTAACCAGCATTAATTAATCGTTGATCAACGATTACATAGTTACCGGCATTATTTTTGTTAACATCATCATTGCTGATTGAATAGTCAGCGTTCTTATTTTTTTTTGGAGGATTATTAATGATAACATCTTTGACTGGGGTGACTTGATAAACGATACTTCATGTTGGATATTGTGTTTGAAACGGGAAAAATCTACCATTACTATCCTTAGCATTGGTAAAATCATAACTAATTTTAATTGTACCATTTTTATCATCAAGGTTGCTGATAATTGCTTTAGCTCCATCGGGATTAGTTTTGCTATAAACAAAATCTAAATAAATTTGTTTCGTAATTGTTTTATCAATAAAATTCTCAGACTCATTCGGTTTGAAATCTCGGTCTATTTCTGAGGGTATTTCCTTGGTTTGTTTTGATGATAAGGCTATAAAATTAAATGCTTTATTTTTATAGCCTGTTATTTTAAATGAAAAAGGTACTGCGATATTAATCTTCGCTAAGGCTGGATAATTGCCAGTCACAATTAAAGTACCCTGCAAGTCATCAACCGATGATATCGTAAGCACCGGAAGGTAAGGCGCTGTTCCGCCATATACTTGATTAACAGCAACGATTGCAGCCGTCGGTATAAAAGCTGTTAAAAGATCTGAATCAGTTGCTTTAACGACACTGGGGAATTGGTTTTTATCGATTTTAGTTTGATCAATTGTAACACCTTGATAATCAGCAATATTATATAAATTATCATAAATATGGTTAACAACAATTTTCCCTTTTGGTAATATAGGATCTGTGAATGTTAATTCAACTTCTAGTCTCCCTTGGGTCGGGTCTATTAAAGGGAATTTAACGGTTGGTGTAATTTTTTGTAAACCAGCCCCCAATATGATTGCCTTATTAGTTATTAAATTAATAATGTCAGTTGATTTTACAAGGTTTGGAACTTGCGTGTCAAAAAAAGTTAAACTTTGCTTAGTTATTCAATCTACATTATAATACGTATCAGTATAAAACCCGGGTAAGGTCATACTTTTGGTTTTAACAAGTGAAGGTGCATTGGGGAAAGTCGCTTTAATAAAAAGTTCGCCAGTATTATCATTGGCTGTCACAGCGTATTCAGGTGTCCCATACGTGCTCATTTTAGTGGCGTTATCAAGCGAAACACCAGTCGGTGCTGATTTACTAATTGATGTTGCTGCTTCAAGCGAGGGCAATTGTTTAAAATCAACATTTGAAGTATTAAAGGTTCAATTGAAATCACTTAAAATATTAAAACCAGTATAAGTGTGACGAAAAACTTCATTAGTGTTTACTGGTAATTTTATAGTACCAGTATCGTGTTGATAATCATAACTAATTCTTATTGTTCCTAAAGTATCGTCACCGTGAATTGAAATAGCTGGGTTAGTATAGCCACTAGCAGCCCATGCTGGTGGCACTACTAACGTTTTCTCAAGATTTTTAGCTTCACTTGGAGTATTTGCCACAATTGAAGCAAAACGATTGTTAAAAGCCGTTGCTACTCCATTATCGTTTCAACTAGCAGATGTAAATTCATAATCAGCTGCTACATATGATGTTTTTGGATTAGTTGGTTGGGTCGTTACTTTTAAGACATTGGTTGCTGGAAGGGTTTCTGTTAAAGTTATCGATAACGTTGCAACGGGGATGGTCATCGCTAATAATGAAACAAATATTTTTACTAGTTTTTTATTCATTTTAACTCCACCCCATATTATGCGTCCCGCCGTATTATATAATATAATTACTAACTTGATTATAACATATTAGAGCGCGCAACTTATCAAACCACATTAGTCCAACAATGACATTTAGCGACTCTAAAAAAAGAACTATGAACTTCAATTTGAGGTTCGTAGTTCTTTCATTAATTCATTAAACAATACTATCTTGCATTGTTTTCGACAATATTAACTCGTTCAATTTTAATTGGTTTATTAGTCGCATCATTATAATCGATGATCACTCCATTTAATTGATATGGACCCTTTGCTTCTTCTAAGATGAAACGTTCATTAGGATCTCAAAAACGTTTCAAAACCGCTTCGGGTTTAGCTCCGATAATTCCATTATGGGGTCCGGTCATTCCAGCGTCGCTTAAATAAGCGGTACCATTATAAATTCTTTCATCAGCTGATTGGATGTGAGTATGGGTCCCCACTAAAGTTGCGACCTGCCCGTTGAACTGCATTAAGAAAGCATTTTTTTCACTTGTTGTTTCAGTGTGCATATCAACAAAATGAATGTCACTATCATCATTTTTAATGATTTCTTGTAAAGCAACGAAAGGATTAGTTTGAATATCTCAACAAGCCACAGTTTGTCCCAACAGATTGGTGATGCGGATTTGTTTACCTTTAACTGTAACAACACGTGAACCAACACCGTACATCGCATATTCATGCATTTGTTTTATATTGTAAGGGCGAATGATATCATTTTGTTTTTTTAAAATTTCATACACTTCAGGTTTTGCTCAAGTATGATTTCCCATTGTAAAGAAATCAATTCCAGCATTTTTAAGTTCATGATAATGTTTTCAAATCATCCCTTTTCCATGGCTACAATTTTCACCATTTGCAATAACAAAATCAATTTTCTTAGCTTTTATTAAATTAGGTAATTCAGTTGTTATTGCCCTTCGCCCGGTTTTAGCAAAAATATCTCCGATAAATAAAATTCTCATTTTAAACCTTCTTTTTCTCGATTTCTGATTCGTTTATCACAACATCTAATGACACATCATGATTTTCCTTAGGAAGCTTGTGCATTTTTTGAAAATTATAAGCTAACCCCACCTTTAATGTAGCACTTGGTTGTTTCTTTAAGAAACGATCATAATGACCAAGCCCAAATCCAAGCCGGACCATTTCAGTGTCATACGCTATCAATGGTACTATTATAATATTAAAATTTACTTTTCCTTCATTTTTTAAAATTATCTTTGGTTGCCGGATTGATTTTCAATATTCATAATCAAAATTAATACTGTTAATTTTAATCGGGACCATTTGTCCAAGCGGTGTAATCGACGGTAAATAAACATTAATTTCTTGAACAATTAACTCATCGATTAAAGCGATTGTATCAACTTCATTTTCAGTTGGTCAATACATTAAAACGTTTGTTGGTTTCGGATTCATTAAAAATTTTAATGCGTGATGATAAATTAAAAAGTCGCGATGAGCTTTATCATCGAATTTCATTTCCCGCCGTAATTGAAGCATCGTTTTACGAAGTGCTTGTTTTGATTCTATTTGAGCCATAATTAATTTAACACCCGTGAAATAGATTTATGGGTACTCAATAATGTTTTAACATTATATGGTGGTTTAAATGAGACTTCAATAAAGTCATCGATAACGGCCATGATAACCCCTTTACCAAAAGCAGTGTGAATCACAACATCACCCACTTTAAAATTAGTTTTTTCGTGATGATAATTATTTTCTGCTGGGATTGGAATTGATTTTTGTGAATCATATCAATCAAGGTCATTACGCACAATTGTTTTTACTTTGTCATAAACCATTTCTAAGTTACTAAAATTAATCTCACCAACAAAGCGTGATGGAATCCGGTTCGTTTTACTCATCACATTATAACCATTGGCACAGGTGATAATTAGCTTTTGTTTAGCTCGTGTCATTGCCACATAAGCAATTCGCCGTTCTTCTTCTAAGCCACCTGGTGTTAATAAACTTTTTTGACTTGGGAAAATCATATCATTAAAACCTAAAATAAAGACATAAGGAAATTCTAAACCCTTAGCAACATGAACGGTCATTAAACTGACACTTTCCTTTGATGCTTTATTATTTTCATCAAAGGAAGTATATAACATTATTTCCTGTAAATAACTATCTAAGGTACAATCCTGATTTTTTAATTGATATTGGGCAATTGCATTCTTTAATTCGTCGATGTTTTCAATCCGGTCTTCATCCTCCGCGTTTTTTAAAAATTCAATGTACATTGTTTGTTTTAAAACGTAATCAACTAATTCTAGAATTGATTTATACTTGAAATTTTTAAAATCAGCTAACATTTGACTAAACTGTAATAAAGCATTTTTAGTAACGTTAGGGATGTCATTCATAAACATTACTTCTTGTAATGTTTGAAAAAGGTTTAAACCATGTTTTAAACCATAATTTGTTAGGCTTTCAACGGTCCGGTCTGAGATGCGACGTCTCGGGGTATTAATGATTCGTCTCAAACCAATAACATCATTGTTATTGATTACTTTTAAATAGGCCAAAACATCCTTAATTTCTTTTCTTTGATAGAATTTAAAACCACCATAGATGAAATAGGGAACACCTTCTAGAATCAATGCTTGTTCAATGTTACGACTCAAGAAATTACTACGATAGAGAATGCTGATGTCACGTGGTTCAACGCCTTTATCTAAATATTCATTAATCCGTTTAACGATTCAATTGGATTCAGCATCCTGATTATCAGCGACATAATAAAGTGGTTTATCACCCTCCCCATTATCTGTTTCTAAACTTTTCTTGATCCGCATTTGATTATTAGCAATTAAGCGGTTTGAAGCATCAAGAATTTTTTGAGTACTACGATAGTTTTTATTTAAAATAATCATTTTCGCGCCTTTAAAAACATTAACAAAATTATTAATGATATCAATGTTGGCACCTCGCCATGTATAAATCATTTGGTCGGGATCACCAACCGCAAAAACATTTTGATGTTCAGCTACCAATATTTTTACAATATCATATTGAATATCGTTCGTATCTTGAAATTCATCAATCAAAACATAATCAAAGTGTTTTTGTCATTTGATGCGCACGACTTCATTCTCTTCTAATAATTGATGAGCTAATAATAGTAGGTCATCAAAATCTAGACTGCCAGCCTCTTTCATGTAAGTTAAATATTTTTGATAAATATGTTTATTAACAACCGCAAACTTTAAGGTTCGACAGCCATAAGCTGCTCAATAAGTTTCACTAACAACATTATCTGGCGTTAGACCGCTTGTTTTAAAGGTGCTAATGTGGTTTAACATGTTTTTATAACTAATTGTCGTGCTATCAAATTTAAGTTCCTTATAAATCATTTTTAACAGAGTGATTTGATCTTCTTGATCAACAATGTTAAAATTTTTCTCGTAATCTAACTTATCAATGTCTTCTCTTAAAATTCTTAAGCAAGTTGAATGAAAGGTACCAATTCATCGGGGCATGTTGCCTTGGGTCAACGTACTGATTCGCTCACGCATTTCAGTTGCTGCTTTATTTGTAAAAGTCAAAGCTAAAATCCGGTTCGGATTAAAACCTAACTCATTTACTAAATATACTAAACGGTTCGTTAGAACACTAGTTTTGCCTGTGCCTGCTCCAGCAATAACTAGAACCGGTCCATCACCGGTTGTAATTGCTTCTTGTTGTGCTTGATTAAATTGGTTCATGTTTATCATCATCTTTTCTAATTTTAATTTCTAAATCATCTAAATCATCAAGTTCATCAAATGCACCCGGATTAATTTCACCCGGTAAACTGTAATTACGAACTTTATTTTTAAATTTGTTAGCGACACCTTGCGGGTCATCTGAAGGAGTTGCCACCGTACTAATAACGCAAGTGTCACTCGCTAAATCGTGAAAGGCACGTTTTTTATTATTAAAAAACATATGCACGATTAAAGCTAATAAAACTAGCCCTGTAATGGCATACAAAGTTTTAAAAACGCTACTCGCAATAAATTCAACTTGCGGATCATGAGGTGGATTCATATTGATTAAATCATTTAAGAGCAATCAAGCGTTATCACTTGATCAACAAAAGATTGCCAAAATCATATTAATTATTGATGACAAACCCCAAATAAACATTTCACGTTTCACTAGATGTTTGAAAAAGTATTTTCGATTAATCAATTCATAAGTATGAATTTTAAATAAATATTTACAAATCGTAAACCCTTTTCAAAAATAAGGAATTACAACAAAATAAATAATATTGGTTATTGTTGATAATAAAAAAATAAGAAAAATTCTTCACCCGTCAATTATGAACGGATCTGTTGCTGGTGTATCAGAACTATTTGATGAATCAAATAAACTCGCTAACCAATCAAAAAAATTAGTAAAGCCGGCATCTGTCGTCGCGGTTGTATCAACCCCAATAAAACATAAAAAACCAATCGCAACTGATATTAAAATAATGATAATCATATCAAACAACCGAGCAAAAAAACGTTGTGAAGCTGAAGCTAAAGGGTAGCGTAATTTTGATGTAACTTTACCCATTATTCATCGGTACCAGTAATTTTATATAATTTAACAAAATAATCTAAAACATCTCCGTGATATGGTTTTAAATATTTGTTATTTTTAAACTTAGGAAAATAAGTTCGCAGAATTTTAATCGTGTTTTTTAAGGCTAATGCAATAATTTTTTTATTTTTGGCAATCGTAGCTTCATCATTTAAATCAATGTTATATTCCTTATAAATTTTAATTACAAAGCTCCGCAAACATAAACTAATTGCTCAAAATTCAAAAGCGTCGTGATAGTTATTAATTCATTGATATTTTTCTGCTATTTCCATAAAGGCTACCAATTGATAAATGGTGTCATAAATATTATAAGAAATATTAGGCGCATTAACTTCTTTAATTAAAATTTGGTTAGTGTGTTCTCATGTTTTAAAATTATGAAAGATTTTGCTTATCATTAAAATCGGGTATCAATGGTAATCGATAAATCGCATTTTATGTTCCTTAATTAATTTAAGGCTAATGACTTTATTTTTAAAATCAAATCAAGTCCCAAGAATGAATTCATCATTAAGTTCAGTATAAACCTTTGATTTCAATTCATAAATTGATTTATCGGTATTTCTAACAACATCAAAGGAAATAACATCAGCGTGATTTTGATTAATGATTTTAATTAAACCCTTAATAAAATTAGGTTGGAAATTAATGTTTGCACCAGCAATATAAACATACTCACCCTTAGCGCATTTTAAACCAGCATTATAAGAATAAGCATGACCCATAACTTGACTATTACGAATGTATTGAATGTTCTTAAAACCTGATAATTTTTCAGTTCTTAAAATAGTTTCCACATCGCGCGAACAAAAGTCATCAATAATAATTAATTCACATTGGTCCTTTGCTTCTAAGTTTTCCAACGATCTCAATGATTGTTTTAAATTGTATGTATTTCTAGAAACATGATAAATTATGGTAAATGTCATAAAGGCACCTTCGCTTTCTCAATTACTTTATTATATAATAATATATTATATCTTAACAATAAATAAAAAAATACTCAATAAAGAGTATTTTTGCTTGATAAAATATAAGCCATGTTCTGTTTTCTTTAAAAAGAATGTTAATTATTTATCTATATTATTGCTAATATCCACAACATCGATTCATTTCTCTAGTCGTAGTTCCCTTACCAAAATTTAGGT
>JAACJW010000029.1 GCA_021378525.1 Ureaplasma sp. Hg2
TATTTAAAATAATAGTTGCATCTATTACAATGCGTATTTAACTAAATGACTAATATCATTTAGTATTTTTTGTTTATTAATCTTTCAATCGATTTCTTTAATCCGATAGATTTTATAACCTTTTGCTTCTAGAAAATCTTGCCGTGATCAATCATCTAAATATTTGTCGATGCCCATCCCACCATGATAACGATAACCATCAACTTCAATCCCTAAAAGGAATTGCTTGGTATCATCTCGAATGATAGCAATATCAATTTTTCGACTCCCAACTTCATATTGTTTAATTAGTTTGGTTTTAACACTGGTCATTAAATGATCCATTAAGAAATGAATTACATCAACTTCAAATGAAGAATCACAAGCGCCGCTTCCCTCAACTAATTTAAAGCCTTCTTGTTCGGTTTCATCAAGCGCTGAATAGCTTCGTTGCTTATCTTCTTCCAAATCTAAGAAGTTCAACCACTCTTTAAAAGCTAATAAATCTGGTGAATTACCACCTTTAATTTTGTTGCCAGTAACCGATTTAATAACAATCATCTTTTCCTTTGCACGGGTGATGGCAACATTTAAAGCATTCTTACCGCCAGCTCGAGCAACATAGGTTGCATGCATTCCTGTCGTTTCATCATAAATGATTGTCGCAATTACCAAGTCAGCTTCATCACCTTGGATGTTTTCGATGTTTCGAACAACTAATTGTTCTTCTTCCAACGCGTTAATTAACAAAGGATGATTGTCAAAAATTCTTCCTTCAATATATTGACGTTGTTTAATATTAAAAGTTAGGATAATTATTTTCTTATATTTGCTTAAATTATCCTCAGCAATTTTAATGGTTTGTTCAGCTTCGATCACATTGATACTGTTTTCTCATACCCCAGGAACATTAATAACTTCGATTGGTTTTTTAGCAACATTAATGCTATCGATTGCTTCCAATTTAGATTCGTAGAAATGTTTTGATGAAAAGGTCATTAAAGCAGCGCTAGAAGAACGATAGTTCTGGTTTAGCATTACTTGATAGACCCCTTTGTCAAAAGCATAACTTAATAATGAATCAGCATTCTCAGGAATATCGTCATCTTCATCCACTCCCTCACGACTTGAAAACCATCGCGTTGGTTGCATTTGTTGCAAATCTCCAGCCAAGACTTTTATTTTAGCTAAATACAAAATTGGTAAACCGGTTTCTAAAAACATTTGTGAAGATTCATCTAAAATAGCATAATCGATTGATTCCTTCTCTCAAGTTAAAAACGATGATTCTGGTGTGGTAATAATAACCGGAAATAATTCTCTAATCATTTCCAGGTGATCATTAATAAATTTGATGGGGATTCTTCTTCCTGCCCGAACCGCATTAGCAAATCGTTTATAGTTTTTATATCAGTCTCTATTATTTGTTTTTCAAGCTCTAACTTTTTTTAATATTTGACTTGATAAAAAATTGGCAAGATAGTTTGTGTCTAAATTATCTTCGTAATTTCTTGATAAATCCTCAGCCTCCATTAAAGCCATCGAAGTCTTATAATCAACATTTTTAGCGGTGTCAATAATATTGTTAATATCTTTTTCAAACATTGATTGTGTGCGTCGCGCCTTAATAATGTTGTTTTTTAAACCGCTTGGTCATCATTTAAAAATGATTCCTCTTTTAGTGATCGAATTTAAATGAGCTAATTCTTCACGATAAGTTTTAAAATCTAAATGTCGTTCAGGATATTTTCACTCGTGATTTAAATCATAAACATATTCAATTTTAGCTTTTGTGCAATTCTCTAATTCTGAAATAAGTTTTAAAGCACCGTTATACGCTCCGCTCTGCTTCGCTTCATTAATTGCTTTCAGAGATTTTATTTCTTGTTCAGAAATCATACTGTTACGATTTCTAAAACCTGTATCATTACTATATTCGACTAACTCAATAAATTCTTGCAATGGTTTATAAAATTTTGCTTTAACCATTTTATTATCATTAAGCGCAAATAACACAAAAGGTGCGATTGCTCCTAATCTTTTTTTAAGAACATCTAAAGCAGCTTTCTTTTGTGAGATGACAACAGCTGTTAAATCGCGATATAAAATATTGGCAATGATATTTGAAATAACTTGTGATTTACCTGTACCTGGCGGACCTCAAATAATAGTGTCTTGAATTAATGATGAAATCAAAGCCTTGTCTTGTGAATAATTACTTGGTTGGATTTTAACTAAATCCTCTGAACTATTTCTAATGTAATCCATAATTTGTTTACGATAAGTATTCTTGTCGGGATCAATGTCGATAATATCATCGATTTGATCTTCTTCAATAATGTCTAACATCATTTTTCTCAAGTTACCACCCTCGGGTTTAAAAAGTCCAAGGACAGTCCCGTGATGGACTTTTATAACTTGATTTTTAATTTCGCCTTTTTTAAGATTAATAAACTCACTAACAAAATTAAAATCGCCTTCTAGCTTAAACTCTTCCATCGTTTTGATAATCGCTTCTGTTCCGCTCATTTCAACAAATGTAATATCAGCGTCATAACCCAAACCTTCTTCATTAATAATAAATAAAAGTTTTTGATTAATTTTTCAATCATCCGTTGATTGAATGATAATTTTTGTATCATTAAGTTTTAGTTTAACTTCGCGTAATAATAGGGGGGCAAAAATTTCTCGCTTTTTTGTTCTGATTGAAACAAACAAAGTGGCAATATGTAAGGGCCAAACGTTTTCTTGGACGTTAATATCTCTAGCTTGTTTAATAAATTGTAATCAACGGGTTTTAGTTTTTTGGATTTTAACCTTTAATTTTTCAACAATCTCTTCCTTAGTAGATTCAAAGGTATCGTTCTTTAATAATAGTTCCTGTTTGGTGTTAAACAATCGTTCCTTATATCTATTATGCAAATCAATTATTTCTTGACCATCAACAGCCAATTGGATTTCTTGTAATAAATCTTCTAAGTCGCGTTCTTCTAAATTTAATTTAAAAGTTTTTTGTTCAATCATTTTCTTGGTAAATGAAGGCCCAAATTTGGTTGTGACATCAAAAGAACTAGTGCCATTGACCCTAGTGAATATTGCTTGATCTCGTCCGCTTATATCTAGTAAATTATTTAATAATCGGTTATATCTTTTATCGCGATTATTTGAATTATCGTTATTATCCATTGCTGCCATTTATGTTCCTCGTTTGTTATCTTATAAATTTTTTATTTCTTAATTTGGTCAACTTCTTTTTTAAGTTTGAATAATCTAAAACCAAAGTATGTTCCGATTATACTTACAATTCCCAATAACACTCCCAAAGAAATCAAGCCAGCAGTCGTTGGTGAAACCCTACTACTTTTCGATTTATATGAAGCCGCAACCTTGTCTAACGATGTAGGTAGATAACCATCGGTGGTTACATATCACTGAAAAAGGCCACTACGTCCACTTAAATCAATTACTGGAAAATCATTTAAAACATAATTCATTATGCCGTTTTTTTCTGTAATAGTAATGTTGTTTATTTTATTATAATTATCATTCATTCAACTTTGAATATAATTCCAAGTAGTGTAACCCTCAAGATTATTTATTTGATATCCTTTACCGATGATTTCTTTGTTAATGTTACTCTCGATATTTGAGGCAAAATTATCAAAACATCCAAAATCAATTGCGTCGCCGCTACTTGAACCTATATCATTGATAAAATAATATGTTCCACTTTCAAGAGATAAATCGTTAAAGATTTTACTTGTAGAATGTGCGTGGATTGTGGCACTGTTCTTATTGTTATTAATATAATGATAAGAACCGCTATATCCTTTGTCATAAGCTAGGACGTAATAATTCTTATCACCGTTGTTTTTCAAATTCATATCAACGTATTCGGCATCTTTAATATTCTTAACTGTATTATGATTTTTATCATAAATTTTAGCTACACTCGTAGCTAAATCATCATTAAATTTAACTGTTGGAGTAGACATTGTTAAGGAATTATTTCTGGATATTATTTCCATATTTTGACCTGGCGCAAGAATGAAAGCCAATGGTGCGATAAATATTGTACTTACGCCTAAAACCATAGTAATATTTTTAAATATTTTTTTCATAGTTACCTCTTATATTAATAAAGTATAAAATATATAATATTTTATTTAATGTTTATTTCGGGATTAGTTTATCATACGATTTAATCATATGATTTAATTTATACGTTTTTTTACTAGTTTATAAAGATTTCATGGCGATGATAATTATAATAATTAGTGGAAAAATGCATCGGTTTTAAAGTATGTGAATAACATGGCTCAAAAGCTTTAATTCTCAAAGCTAAATCATCACTATCATATTGTTCGCTTATTTTTATAGTTGCATCCTCATTGAATGTGAACATCCCTGAATCAAACAATTTATGGTGGTTTGCACATAATGTAATACCATTGTTATCATCGATTGATTCCATATAACTACATTTACTATAAGGTTTAATGTGGCAAGCTTGTAAAACGGGTGGTAAATCATTGCAACATATCAAACATTTCTCATCCCGATCTTTAATTCTCTTAGCAAAAGCATGCCCACCCGGTCTAAATTGAGCACCATATGCTTCTCGTTCAATCGCTTCTCCCTTAGAACTTGTCACATCAGGGCTATCTAGCGTCCCTAAGTTGTTAAAGTTGTATTTCTCGTATTCTGGGATACATTTATACAAAATCCTCATGACACACGCTTTAAACATGTCATATGCGATGTTAATGTCTGACTCATTAACCATAAAATCAAAGATAAACGCGATTTCACCATTGGTTTTTACTTTATTGAAGCATTCGTTATTGTTTTTAAGGTTGTTCTTAAGTATATATCTAACGGGACAATTTAATATATTACTCCTAATACTTGTGATTATTTCTTTATTGTGGTTTCCCAATCCTAAAGCTCAATGGGCATTTGATTTGATTTCAGTCAATTTCTTAAATAATAATGAATTTTCGGTCATTAAATCGTAATATTGTTTAATTAATTTGTTATCTAAACGATGTTCCTTATTAAAAAAGATAATTGGATCATCATTACAAACTTTCATAATTGCAATCATTAGAAAAGGCTTATAAGGAAAAGCATGTTTATCTCAATTTAAGCCAGGTTTGCTCTTATTGATGAAATTACCGTTGTTATTAAGATTTTTTACAATAAAATCCCTAATTTTCATAAAGGCAGCCTTGTCGCTGAATTGTTCTTGATATTGTTCTATTGTTGCGATTAATTCTAATTCATTCTTTTTCATAATGTAATTATACCCCTATACCCATCTATAGTTGGTGTCTATAATAATAATTTAGATTCATTAGTAGCCCCACCAAGTGAATTTTTACAAGGATTGAATATAAGTATCGCCGGAATTTAAAATATGTAATTAATATTAACGGCAATCTATTTAAGGAACTACCTAAATTATTAAGATTATGAAAGCACCACTATTAAGTTTTTTAAATTGTTTGATACGAGCACGACCCCCATTTAATTCAAAGTTTGAAGGTAAAATCAATATAAGATAGAGGTTCTAATGTGCTTTGATATAAATATAGAGTTCAAATAAAATTATTGATAAGTTCAATCCTTATCGGTTTAGCAATCACCTTTGTGGCAACAGCTGTTGAAACAGGTATTCATCAAAAAAATTACAATGAATATAATAATTGGAAACCTATCTATAACTTTGTCAAAGCTAATAACACCAATGGGAACAGAGGGTCATCAGAAATATTTGATGCATCGCATATCTCTTTTAAAGAATATATTAAAACAGCCAATGAGAATACTAAAACTTATCAATCGATTGTAACAATTAATCAAATCTATGTTACTGACAAAGCTTATTTTAATCAGACACAAATAAAGAGCGTATTGGATTATGAAGGCTGAAAATCTTTTGATGACTTAACTGGGTTTACGGATTTAGCATCTAGTTTAAAATTTGTAAAAGCTGACCAAGCGGTTTACAATACTTGTTTAGCTTTTATGATTATATCCTTATTATTAATAGGTGGCATTTGTATTCCTATTATTTATAAGTTCAGAAAAGATTTATAAATAATTAAAGTGTTGCACTTGGAATTACAATTTATATAAGATGGAAAAATAGAAGGTATTTTAAACTTCTATTATCTTTACAACTATAATTAAAATATAGTCTAAAGGAGATTTAATATGTATAAAATCGGATTTATTGGCGCAGGTAATATGGGCCAAGCAATTGCTAATGGGATTGTTAAATCAAACAAGTTAAAAGCAGAGGATATCATTTTATCAGATTTAAATAATAAAGTATTGCACCAATTAAAGAAAGTTGGTTTTAAAACAACCCTTGATAACAACGAAGTTGCATCAACTAGTGAATTATTAGTTTTAGCAATTGAGCCAAGCCTTTATCAAAAAGTTATTGGAGAAATTATGGAGTCGCTTGCTACTGGCGTTGTCATAATAAGTATTACCCCAAATTTCACGTTAAAGGACTTGGAGCTGATGTTCAATAAACCAACAAAAATTATTAGAACGATGCCCAACACACCAGCCCTAGTCCAAGCGGCGATGATTGCATATGTAACTAATCAACAAGTCACTAAAAATGATATTACAAAATTCTTAGACTTCTTTACTGCCTTGGGTAAAGTAGAAGAAGTAAAAGAAAATATTATGGATGCCGTAATGTGCATCAGCGGCTCATCGCCAGCATATGCTTTCATGATGATTGAAGCAATGGCAGATGCTGCCGTCTTACACGGAATGAATCGTGATCAAGCTTATACGTTTGCTGCTCAAGCATTACTAGGGAGTGCTAAGATGGTGTTAGAAACAAAATTACATCCTGGTGTATTAAAAGATATGGTTTGCTCACCAGGTGGCACCACAATTGAAGCTGTGGCCGTTTTAGAAGAAGAGGGTTTTAGAAACTCGATTATTAAAGCGATGAACGCTTGTGTCAATAAAAATAAAAAGTAATTTTAATCATAACTAATCATCAGTTGGTTTCAAAGTTAGCAAAAAAACAAAAAGAGCAATTCACTAGAAATGCTCTTTTTAAATATTCATCATTACTATTTTAATAATAGGTTTGTCGTATTATTAGCTATCTTTTCATTACTCTTACATAAAAATCAAAGGGCGTAAATAAAAGCCGGAAAAACAAGCGGAACAAGAAGAATTAGAAATAGCGGGGTATGAAAGTGCATCGTATTAACATTTGCTTTAAACAACGGGTTATCAGTCATGTTGACATTTCTTATGTTGGATAATTCTTTTCTTGAAATTGGTAACTCCCGAAAATTATTACCGGCTAAATTAAGTTCATACAATTTAGTTAAATCTTTTAATTCCCGAGGTGTTTCAGTTAATAAATTATTAGCGACTGATAATTTATTTAAATTAACTAATGTGCTTATTTCAATTGGGATTTCACTTATTTGGTTACCGTCCAAATACAAACTTTGTAAATCCAATAGATTACATAACTCAATCGGAAGTTTAACTATTTTATTATTGTTTAAACGTAATTCCTGTAATTTAATAGATTGATCTATTTCTTGGGGGATTACTTCAATATCATTATTATCCATATCCAAATATTTTAATTGTCTTAAATTGAATATTTCAATCGGGATTGATTTAAAAAAATTATTAGCTAAATCTAAAGTTTCCAAATTTATTAACTTCACAATTTCTTTGGCGGTCGAAGTTAAACTGTTATTATTAATTGTTAATGTCGTCAAATTATTAAGATTACATAATTGATATGGAATTGCTTTTATTTTATTATGGCTTAAATCTAAGTTTGTCAATTGCTTCATTTCAAAAACAATTGATGGAATCATCGTTAATTTATTACCGCTTAAATCCAATGTGATGATTGGTTTCTTCTTAGCCATTTGTTGGAGCACTTCATTAAGCGTTCCACAAATATCATTTTCATTAATATTGAATGATACGTTTTTACCATTTATTCCAATGTTTGTTTTCATAATTTTACCCTCTTGTTTAAATTAATATTTATTATAGTACATTTAGGGGGTGTTAAAATAGCTAAATAATCTTATATGGTACATATAAGGAATATATAAGATTTGGGTTTAACTCGTAGATGCTATTTGACTCAGTTAATTAATGATTGTTTTAATACGGCATTAGTATCCTTTGATTGCGGTTTATGAATATTGCAATGAGGCTAGATTATATTTAATTTTTAATTCATCAATAAATTGCTCAATCGTTAATTGTTTAGCGTACTTGACACATTCTTCGTTTGATTCATATTTAGTTCTGATTTCTCTTTTTAATTCGTTTTGTCATCGACTACACACATTTCGGTTACGATAACTATTAAAGTACCCTCATACTTCTATTAAATCACTTGAATAATTTTTTATGTCTTGAACTTTATCATTAACAAATAGCGCGTAAGCTTCCTTGCTAGAAAAATCCTTTTCAGCAACTTCAAAGAAATTATATGATCGATCAACTAAATCCTGATTTTTATAATCCTTATAGGATTCAACAAACTTCTTTCTTAAAGATAATACTGATTCTTTTTCAGAAACATTTAGTAAATCAGCATATATTCAGCGTTCGTCATTCTTAATTGAGTAGCCATAAAACTTACACATTACAGCCATTCCAAAGATAAAACACTTGTTAATGTTTTTTTTAGTTCGGGCATGTAATCAAATAATCGTTTGCATTGATTTGCCATCTAATTCATGATTTGTTTTATCGATCTTAGATTTAACTTCTAACAGTAATTTAAAATCAGCCTTCATCTCTTTCATAGCCGCTTCAAAGGTGTCGTCATCTTTTATTTCATCAATAACTAATTGCGTATTTGTCGTAATTTTTTTACCCAAATCATCAAATTTAATATAATATTCCACTTGTAACACCTTTCTATTAATATTGAGTTTCTATATTAATCGATTAAAATATTTGAACCATAATAATTAATGCCATCACTTGATTTTAAATTATCTGATGAATCTTGTTCCATTAATTTGTAGTTAATTGTATGTCTTCTAAAATCACATTCAATATTGATTACTCACTCTTCTTCACCGCCAACTTGATCTAATTCAAAATGAAAGTTAATTCTAACAACTCGCCCATCACTATTTTCAATCTGCTTAATTGTTGGAATATAGCGGTTATCAAACTGGATATCTGGTAAAGCTTGACCATATTCTTGAATTGCTAAATACGGAAATAAAGCATTAACATGTTCTAGTAAATTAGTTATTGTCATGAAGTTACCTCTTTAATCATATTATATGATAAATCTAATTCGCTTGAGTGATTAAGCGTCCTTAAAAAAATATATCTTTTTTTATAATACATTCATAAAAAAAATAGTAAATAAAAAAGGGAGGTGTAAACACCTCGCTTATATTATTCTTGATTCAATGCTTTATTTATTTTCTAAGGCGTTAGCTAAATTCATGTGCTTTAGTTTAACCAAAGTCGAAATAAAAGCAACTAGGAAGATGCCGGCGGTAATTAAGAAGGTTACCAGAAAGATTCATCATGGTGGAATCGGACTAATGATAATACTAAAATAGGAGAACGCCAAGAAAGCATAACCACTTAATAAAGCAAAACTAATGGGGATCGTTATTAAGATACTTACTATCAATACCAAACCATACATTACCATGAATGATGACGCATTCATTAAATCACTGATTCCTAATAGTTTAAAGACAGATAATAATCTTCTTGATTCTTGTGCTAAAGCGGTTGCAATTAAAATAACGATCATTAAGATTGTCGGTAACAATACCACCAAGGAAGACATTTCAACCGAGGTAACGGTTGAATCGAGGGTTGTTCCCAGCAATTGGTTAGCGAAGACAGCGTCAGCGCCGGTGATTGCTGAGACAACACACGGAGCTCCAAAAGTATGGATTAGTTTTAAAATTAATTTGGTACATTCAGCTTGGGAGTAATTACTAGAAACAAAACCAGGGACGTCTAAAATCTTATTAACATCAGCTCAATTCTCTGAGAATTTTTTATATAATTCGTCGCTATCAGTTCCAACTTGCAAAAGTGGAATTGCTGGTGAAATCCCTGAAGCATTATAAACACTAGCGACATGAGTAACTTCCATTGGGGTTAATGTGTTAGTAAAGAATCCGTTAAAAGGCAGCTCATTAGTAGCATAACCAATGTTGGCATATTTATTTTTCATATCACGGTTAAAATGAGTCATTTCATCCTTTTTATAATACCCTAATAAATGATCTGCTAAACTTTGATTAAGATAGATTTGTTGTTCTGATTTAGAAGTGGTGATCCCCTTAACAATAAATTTACAAGGGTTATTAACTGCAACGTTATTTAATTCATCAATTGTGCGGTCAAGCGTATTGGTTAAATTTAAAGTAAGCTCACTATTAACCTTTAAACCATATTTCTTTGCCACAACTTCATTAATTACAATCGGGTAAGTACCATCTAAAAAATTATCATAATGATCAATTGGGGTTAATGACGTTGTTGTTAATAAGCTTTTTAAATCATGATTATCCTTGTCATACAAAATAACATGATTGGAATTATTCTTGATTCCCATTAATTTTAATGCTGCCTTGGTCGGGGTTGGTTTGTTATTAATTCGCTTTAAATTAGCATTAATATAAGTGTAAGTTTCATCTTTTTTGTTATTTAAAGCGATTAGGTTTGTGGCAATTTTATAATCTAAGTTAGCTGTCTTTGGATTACCATACATCGTTGTTAATAAACGAATGAAATTTTCATTATATTTAACCCCGTTGATTGCTTTTTTACTATTCATAATTCAAGGCTTTGCACTATCATTAATGGCATTTTCAATAGCATTTTGTGATGGTTCATTACTAAACTGGCTATTGCCATTTTCTAATGGTCCCTTTCAAAAATATCAATCATTATAATTAACATATTTATTGTTTTGATAAGCTTTTTCAGGGGCTTTTATAAAACTATTAGCATTCCCTCATGCTCATAAATTTGATGTTGCTTCACTACCGTTTAAGATATATTCATTAAAAGCGGTATCGATGAATTCATAGCTATTATCGCCCGCAACTTCTGAAATACTTTGTGGTAAAAAAGAAGCGGCAAATTCTCATGGATTAATGTCTAATAAACCAACCGCTACAATTGCATCTAAAAAACTTTTAGAAATAACTTTTTGGTTAAAAAATTGAATTGTATGGAAATCATTTAAAGAATTGGTTGAAGGATAATATAAATTAGAATATGATTTTTTATTACCCGCGGCATCGGTATAATCCATAGCCGGGTTGGTTTTAGCATAGGGACCCACTTTATATAAATTGTTAGTGCCGTAAGCTGGATTAGCCGTTCCGATATCTTGATATGGCATGCCAACATAATAACCGCCTTGGATGGTCGGACTATATAAATCAACCGCTGCTTGATAATTCTTATTTCTTGTCGTGCTATCAATCGCATTAGTAAAGTTACCTGACGTTGCTAATGCGATGGCACACATCGACATAAATGCTGTGGACGTAAATGTTAACGCTATGAAGCGATTAATATTGCCGAACCCATAACTAGCACTAAAACTAATCATTGGTGAAAACTTAGCTCGTAAACGACTTGAGCAAGAAATCAATTTGTTCATTTTAAAGGTATTAGTATTATAGATAATGCTTGATGTTGGAACTCTCAACTCTCATAAAACAGTTAGTGAAACAACAACATATAAAATTAAACACAGACCTAAAGGAAGCACAATAAATCAGTATCAACTAAAGGTAATACCGGTAATTGGAATTGTTCAATAACTAGATAAAAGTGAAATTATGGCGGGTTCTAACCCGGCGGCAATCCCATAGGAAATGAATGCTCCAATTAAACCGGGCAAGATTGCAAACGGTAAAAACGAAAGTAATATTTCTCATTTATTACAACCGTTTGCTAAACTAGCCCCAATCATTTGTTTAAATTGGTTAATCAAACTCTTAGTAAGGGTGCATAAAAAGTATAAACATAAAAGCAGTGTGATTAGCATAATAACAGCACTCGCAATCGTTAAAATTTGTTGTAGGTTGCCAACAAATTGGGTTCGCGTATAAACCATATCATTCGGATTACTTGCATTACTATTCAAAAACGCTGTCTTGCTACCTATTTTATTTTTGGTAATTTGATTGATTTGTTTTAAGATTTGCTTTTGTTGCGTTTTATTGTCAGTATTGAATTTTCCAACAATATAATTACTTTCTTGTGAACTACCAAATGATTCTCTAACTCTTTTATAACCAGCATCATTCGTATATAAAATAGCTGTTTTTGTATTGTCAATTAATAATTGGTTCTTGGACATCGCTGGAAACATGTAATCCGGACTTAAAGCGGTTCCAATAATTACAAAACTTTCTCCATCAATGGTAATTTTATTAGCACTTGGTAATTTCTGCATTCAATCTTTAAAAGAAGAACATTGAATCCCGCCGACGTCATAATCGTTCGGGCTGTTAATTAAATCAAATGGCAGTTTTTGAGCGTCATATCATAGGTCTAGATCGATTGGCTTCTTATTATTTTGTTGATCATTCATATAGTTTGGAGAAACTAAAGTTCCATAAGAACCGAAGTCCATGATCTTAATGCTCCCAGGTAAATATAGACCCATTGATCTTGTGTTTTTTTTATAATAACGAACTTGGGAACTAAGCCCATAACCGGTGTCACTAAAAGGTGTAAAATCAACATAATAAGCAAATTCAGATAATTTATTTTGATATTCTTTAAAATTACTTTGAGTTGGTTTTATGGATAGAACATTAACGCAATTTTGTAATGCTTCAACATATGTATCAGCGAAGTCTCATTCTGCCCCTTTAATAAGATTGAAGAAGTCTCAAAGATGATAATTGACCCCATTGTAAGAAGTGCCTCTTGCAATTAAATCTTGTCATGTGTAATTTTGTTTGTGGCCTTTTAAACAATCGTTATAGAGCGCTATAAGCTTTTTTGCGAAGGTTGCATTATATTCATTCTTTAAATTACCCTTATTTAAATTAGATCCTTTATAAAGAACAGCTTTATCAATTGGATTTTTTGTGTCTGTATAATCCTTTTTAGGATTTCTAACAACTTCAAAAGTATTGGCTTTTGAATCTCTTATTTTAGTTGCGTTACGATAATTATAAGTAATTGGCAGTTTATTTAAATCATCATTGATACGGTATTGATGATCAAAAGCTTGCATATTACTATTGGCATATTCTTGTGCTTTATTACTAAATTGTGATTTTAATTGGCTGATTGCTCTATCTATTAGTTGGATTGAATCAGCTTTTGTTTTTACTATATCATTAGGAATCGTGATATCAAATGCACTATACTGTTTATATTTAACGTATGAATTATCAGTTTGAATTCCATCTCAGAAAAATTTATTAGCATCTGATAATGATGCTTTATCTAATTTCACTTGATAAACTGTCGTTGGACTTTGGATGGTTGTTTTAACCCCGTTTTTAGGCGTTAATAACGTGTTTAAATAATCGTAGGTTTTCTTGAATTGTTTTTCCATCCCCCGACGATAACTTGAATGACCTTGGTCAACTTGATATTTACCTTGTTGATCAAAATTATAGGTAACACTAGGGTTACTGTTTTCATCAAACCCCGTGATTGAAGCACAAGGTCTGTTGTTGTGGGTTTTTTCATTTGTTACTTGTTGATATAATGAATAACTCTTGTTTGGTTGAAAAGCTGACTTATTAGATGGGGTGTTTTTAGCTGAAACCCGTGCCCCACCATAAGGATAATAACCTTGAATGCCATTACTATCTAACACAAGACTTTCGGGGTTTAAAACGAACGCATGTTCACTCAATGGTTGGGTTAAATCCAAAAACGAAAATTGTTGCACCGGAATTATTTTACCAGCAGATTGATTGATGGCATCTCAATCAGCATCGCTAGTCATAACATCAGTAATGTTTTTACCATCATTAGAAATACCTTGAATTAATTGGCCGTGCTTATTAATATAACTTGCCGTCGGAGTTTTCCCTGATGGTAGTTTTGGTCAATCCTGTGTCGGATTAATAACTAAATCATTCGCTTTAACAATAGGTGTTTTAAGAGATGATTTAACATTAATTAAAAGTGGTGAATCATCAGCTAAGTGGCCAGCTTTTAGTTCGGCCTTAGTTGGTGTAAAATAATCTGGGTTAGCGATTGTTATTGGTTGACCGGGTTGGCCTTGATTAATGTCATAATCAAAATCCACATTACTATTGTAAGATTCATTGATTGTGAAATCACCCATATGACCTTTGGTGGCGATAGTTGAATACGAGTCATTTAAGGTGTTGTTAGACATGGTAACTGCGACAAATGCTGTTGTACCTAATATTAATAACAAAATCAATTCAAAAATTATCGTTTTACTTTTGTTCATGATCCGTAACATATTAACCATTAATAATTTAATTACATTCATATTTTCTAACCTCTTTGCATGAATTCATTAGATGATAACTACTAATATGTGAAAATCATCCTATTAAAAATATGATAAATAATACCATATTAAAATAAAAATGACAAAAATTAATTGAATGGATTGAGATTATTATCGATGGATTATGGTCCATTACGTTTAAAACAATATGGAAAAACCTTTTCCCAGAAAATATGATTAATTTCTTAATCCTGAAAAATCAGTGGAATTCATAGCGTTAGTAGAGTAATTAGTGATGGCTAAATAGCCATTCTTTTGCTGTTGTGCGCGACTTATAAATGATAAGTTAGATTCATTAAAAGTTGTTGCTAGGCCATTGATAGTAATAAGGATATCGCCCATATTTTGAGTTGTTAATAAATTATTTAAAGTATTATTATTGGCCGTTAAAGCACGCTTGAAATGGTCATATGATGTCGGTGTAAAAGTGGGTGTTCCACTAAATAGTTTATTGCTATTCTCACTGACCACAATATATTGTGGGTTTAATGTTTTCAATCAATCAGTGGCATTGCTACCATTTGTTGTGCTTCCGTGATGCGGGTCCTTTAAAACATCTAAGTGGTTAATCACATGCGGATAATATTTCTTTAATTGATCAATGTCATTTTGCTGGGTGTTATCTTTATCATTAGATTGCTTGCCTTCGCTATCACCGGTAAACAACATTGTAAATTCATTGTCTTGATTTGCTTGGTCACTAATATCACCATATTCTAGTAAGTTATTAATACTATTGCCATTTGGATCATCAGTTTTATAATTCGCCGTATTAGACGGTGCTAAAATATTTAAAAAGCCTCAGGGGTTAGCCCCATTAACAAAATCAACAATATGATAATTATTACTAGCTAAGGGAACGCTATCATACAAAGCTAAGTTTAAAATTTTGATTTCATCCATTAGATTTGTATAAGTAGCTGATGGGTTCTTTGGTCGATCATCCTTGTTCATAAAGATTTGCGTTGTTTTTAAATAAGGATTAGCATGCTTGTTATTGGTTGTATCATTGAAAGCAAATTCATCGATTGCCTTTTTCATTTGACCAATGTGATCAGCATGCGTATGAGTGGCGATGATTGTTTCGATTTGATGATCTTTGACATCCTTATCTAAAACATTCTTTAATTTAGCATCATAGTTAAAAGAATAAACCCCTTGGGTTTTATCGCTCTCAGATTTGTAATTACCACCATCAATCAAAATATCATACGAATGCGACGCTTTATTTGTTGTATCAGGATCAAATGAAATTAATTCACCATCAGCGTTTCCCACGTCGATATCCTTAATGCTTAATTTTGAATCATTGGTTACCTTTAATGTCGTGGTTACTAAACCATCGGGCAATGTTGTAGTTTTACTTTTGTGACTAATTGCATAATAAGCTCCTACTCCAATCGCAGCAACAAGTACCCCGATTGAAAAAACACTAATAATAATTTTAATTGTTTTAGTCATTATTTATTTACCCCCTAATATTAAATATCTATATTTATCCTACATAAAATTGCTTAATTTACTTATTATATTTTATCAATCATAATCTAATGAATAATTGGTTTATTGATTAATTAATCTTTAAATAAAAAAATACCGTTATTAATAACAGTAATTTTAGTTTTTGAATTTATAAATTAATAGTTTAACTTTTTAATTTGAAGTTTGTATTATTAACTTTAATTTGGTGTGATTTTTCAACAAATCTTCCATATTTAGCATTCACATTTTTAGTTTTAGAAGCATCAATAAACTCCACAATTAGTTCACGTTGCATTATATTAGCATCTCTTAAATGATAGGAAAACTTATTGATGAAATTTCTAATGGTGTATAAAAATTCATCAGGATCAACTTGCATATAATTTAATGCGGTGAATAAACGCACTTCATTAGGTGAAAACTCTTCATCAAAAAGTTCGTAATAATCATCGCAATCGTTATATATTTCTCAATCAAAATTACTTTTACAATCGACTAATAAATTACGAATTGCCTTTAATTCTACAAAGGAATGTTTGTATAAATCATACGTTGCTTTTAGAATCGAATTCATGGTGTGAATGTAATCATATACGAAATCATCTAAACACATAAAATATTCATAGCATTCAAAGAACGAGCCAAAAGCCAGCATGTCACCTAACCGCTCAAATATTTCTTCAATAATAATATTTTTGTTTTTTTGTAATTTAGTTTGGTTTTCAGAGCCATTGCCCATAAAATTGATAAAATCCACAAAAGCCGAAGACGAGATCTTCTTGATTTTTTGTGATTTGACTTGTATCTTGTCTAAAATTAAATATTTTTTATCCATTTCTTTTTTCCCTATTTTTAGACCCCTTATATAAAGCATCTAATACAATTGTTTCTAAATTCTTAATTTTTTCATTGATGATAATATAATTATCAAATATTTTTCTTTTTACTTCCACAATGGTTTGAGTTTGCTTATTTGGTTGGTTTAATCATCAAAAAGTTTCAACGAATTGTTCCTCAGAAGTGAAATATTCCTCCACTAAAATAAATATCAAAGCAATTTGATCTAGCGGGTCTTCAAAATAATCCTTGTTGAGAACTTTGGTTTCTTTAAATAATTTCAAAACTGTCAGCGAGTTATATAATGTTTGTAAGGCCCCTTGTAGAAATTGCAAGTCATAATTAACAGCAAAATCAATTTGGGTCGCGATAAATTTTGTTTTCGAAGAAAAAGCGTAAATTGGGTAAATTAAATTTTCAAAGTATTTTTGTTCAATCCCAAGATTTTCAAAATATTTATAAATCCTTTTTGAGCAAAAAAAGATGTTCCCGATTAGATCGTCTTTATCGCACATTTCGTCTCATTCAGTTTGGGTTGCTATTTCTCCAACATATTTTAAATAAGTTAATAGTTCACTTTTTTCAATTGCAACAGTCCGGACATCATTAATAAAATTATTATGTTCTTCATTAACTGTTATTTCTAATCTTCGATTCTTCATTTTTACCCTCTCTTACATTCAATATTTGTATATAAAAAAACAAACCTTATTATTAATTATATTAAAATAAATATTAATTTACAAAATTAATATTTATTTTATATGGATTTTATGACTACTTTACAAATAACAATAACCTTCCAACAAGGTGATTTAGTAGGACTAAAAAAGATTTATTATTGTTGTTCACAATAAATAAATCCTTATTCTGGCATTTTAATAAATTATTTTGCTGTTGCTTTTGGTGGTTGTGCAACAACACTTATTGTTGTGGTGTCAATGTATGTTTTACCATTAAAATAAGTAACTGGTTTCAAAAAATTAATTGTTATAAAGTTCATTTCAATTGATGCTATGGAAACATCTATTGGAATATTAGTAATCTTGTAATCATCCTTGGTAAGCTCGCTCCCATTACTTAAATTAAGTTGTCCTATAATATCTGAATTTGTCACATCGTTGGCTACTTTTGAAGAACCGTATATTCCAGGCAATCCTTTGCTTGGATCTGTTTTTCAAGACACTTCCCTGTTTTTTAAATAAATATCATTAGCATATGGAGTTAGATTAAAGCCTAAATGCTTTGTATTGGCAACTGTGTTTAAATTTAAAGTGGTATTAAATTGACGTGCTTTTGCCCCAGGGTTAAGAAGCGTGTTGAATATGCTAGCTACAAAAATATTAAAACTTTTCGCCATTTTCGCTAGATGAAAATTTAAAGTGGTTTGAACGCCGTCAATTTTATATCCCAAAGTTTTTAAATCATTACCGTAAGATGGTGTCAATGGGGCATTAATTGCTTGAAAATCAATTGCTAAACCATCAGCATATTGATCGGATGGTTTAACACTAGGATTGGCTGAATAAGGTGTTTGAGCTCCGGGCGATAATGTAATTGAAGCGGGCAACATGCTAACATAACTACTTGATGCCTCTGCTTTGTATTTTAACAACGTTGCTGTTAAACCAGGCGAAAGCTTTTCTATCAGCCTTTTTAATGGGGCTATTTCTAAATTTTGAAAAATAGTTAGAATCCCTTTGGGCCCGGTCTTTGCATCGCCTGTACTTTTAATTTGAATTACAAAATTTCGCTTCATCCCGAAATCAACACTATAATTAAAACTAACTGTCGGATGTCCCGGAACACTGTTATCAATCGTCGCCGGTGTTGCTATTTTTGTTTTTTGAATTATTAGGTCTTTAAAAGTAAGATCTTTTGAAGTGGTTTTATCTGTTAATTGAGTATGTAATTCCTTTAGAAATGGAATGAATGAGTTTACATCAAAGTGAATCGCATCCTTTTCGGCTTTTGTTGCACCGATTAAATTAAGTAATCCAGGAAGATCAGTTGTTTTTAACAACGATGTAATGCTTGATAACATTCCTTTGAATTGCGGTAATATTAAACCAATAAAATCTAAATTACCCACTGGTGCACCCTCTTTGTCGCCAAAGTATCAATTTAGGAAATTAACTAAATTTTCAAAAGAACCAATATAATTATTCCCAATTGAACTGAACGAGTTAAAATATGTATTCATATCTTTGTCAATATCATTAGCTTTGATGTTGCTAATGAAATCTTGAACTGATTTATTATCATTGATATTTAAATAATTAGTTCCACCTGCATAACCTTTATAAGATTGGTTAATACTATAGCTTCGGGCATTGCTAATTTGATATTTCGTTTTAGTAATTGGACCGGTTGAAATTCTTTTTCCACCCTCTGGATATTTAACGGTTTTAGTAACCTTATTAAAAGCATAACTAGCATATTGAACATCACCTCCAGTTGTAAGTAAAGGAATGATTGAAGTATTATTAGCGGTTATCGTTGTTGAGATCGTTTGATTTTTTGTGATTCAATGATCTTCAATATAAATTTTTTTATCTTTAACATTTGTTTGTGAATAACTGATTTTAAAACTAACTTTGGGTGAAGTTGTTTTACCTTTTAAACTTGATGTTAACGTTGGACTTGGTGTTAAAGTAAGGCTACTAATTTTAGCAGTTGTTTTCTTCGGGTCGTTTGCGTTACTCGCTGCAATAGTATTTAAAAAATACTTCATGTCATTAAGCATTTCAGCTTGGGTTAGTTGGTCAACTTTTTGCTTAACGCCCACCATGATAGCGGTTCCATCAGCTTTCATATCGCCTTTGTTTTTAACACTTGCATCAGTTTTGGCTGTTGGTTCATCTTTTTTTGGTAAATCAAACACTTTCGTATTTGGATTATTATCTATTTTCCCACTCTTGCTACAAGAAGTAGCCAACATTGTTGTTGGAACGGCTACTAT
>JAACJW010000003.1 GCA_021378525.1 Ureaplasma sp. Hg2
TAGTAGGAATTTCTGGAATTATTTTTGGGATTCAAAATCCAAGTTACAACCTAATAATAAATCCTCAAGGTAGTTTTAGCATTAACGGAGTTTTCGCCTCCATACCGGCAATTTTATATGCTTTTGATGCTTTTTTATGTGTTGGAAATTTTGCTTCAGAGATGAAGCAGCCAAAGCGCGATGTTCCACTTACGCTAGTAATAGGAATGGTATTGTGTGCGGCGGCATATTTATTGATTAGCGTTTCACAAATATTATCAGCCCAAGGAAACGCTTATGAAGTAATGGATAAGGCAAGTCACGGTAGTGACATTGCCCAAACATTTGTGTCCGTCTTTATTATGATTGCAATCTTGGGTGTTATTAACGCATTAAGCGCAGGGGCTTTACGATCGTTCGAATCATTAATTGATGAACATCTAATTTATAAAAGTGAAGTATTAGCAGCGTGAGGTTCGCACGAGGGATTAAGAGCAGGTTTTATTCTCTCCTTCTTTATATACGGCTTCTGGGCACTGGTGTATTTGATTCCGTCCTGCATCGTTAATAACGATGCATTTGTTGATGGCATCAGTAATCTTCCGGCTTTATTCTTTTTTGTGATTTATGGAACTGTCATTCTTGGTGGGATCATTAATCGGAAAACAAAAAAGGTGAAGGTTGATCATATTAAAGGTTTTATGTTTATTGCTCCAATTGCAGTGCTAGGATGTTACTTTTCTTTCGTCTATCAATTGGGTTATGCTAACATTTATAATGTAATTGTTAACCCCCACGATGTATTGTCTTGAGGAATGTTCGCCCATCCAAATGAATATAAGGTCGAACAATATCAAGGCGCGATTGTGTTTTATAGCATTCTAGCTGCTTTTATTGCAATCCCCATCATTAATGATTTATTGCTCAAGAGTCAAAGAGATGGTTCTGACCGGGAATGGTTCCGCGAAAACCGCGGTGACCTAATTATCTAGAAATGTAAATTTAAAAAATAAAAAAGTGGTAAAACCACTTTTTTATTGCGTTTATTGTCCTTTAACTAATGTTATTAAAACTTTTTGACCGCCCCAAATACTATTGTAACTAGTTACACTATGTAAAGTATAGCCATTTGTAATAACATCATTGATCTTATCTTTCTTGATTTTTGATCATTTTACTTTAACTACTCTATATTCTTTTGCCAAAATAATTCTCCTTAATTGATATAAATAATGTTAACACAATGATTGTTATTTTATGCATTAGTTAACATCGCGAATAGTAAATAGCTGAATATTATTCAAATGATTAAATTTTTGATTATTTGGAAGCATGAGATAATTTTGTTTATATTTAAGTTGGGTAGTTTAACACAAGTTTTATATTCTATATTAAAAAAATTTAAGGGTTTAAAAACGAGCTAACAGGATATTATTAAAAACTTTATTCTACAGTAATAAATCCATTGCTGATCTACAATAAATTTTGTTAAAGTTAAATTTAGATATATTAATGACTATTATAAACAATATTATGATAAAAATAATAAGAGATTAAATGCCACATATAGAGTTATATTGACTAACCAATTGTATACTTGAATTATAATATATTAATCAAACAAAAGAAAAATTGGTTAACATAACCAATGAGAGGATTTAAATTATGAACATTAATTTAACAATAAGCGCTTTAGATGGAACCTTACTTCATGCTAATGAAGAGAGAAAATCTATGAACACTAGAGTGATTAAAAAAATAAATTATTTAGCAACCAAAGATGTTAAATTTTCAATTGCTTCAGGGCGTCACCATTTAGACATTGCCAACATTGCAAAACACTTTGGTTTAAAAAACATCAATTATTACATTGGTTGCAACGGCAGTATCATCTATGATGCTAAATCAAAAGAAATTATTAAAGCTCATTATTTAGATCAAAACAATTTTAAGAAAGCTATTAATGTATCAAATTTCTTAGAACATATTGACCTTAAATTTGCATTAGCAGCATATACCAAAACAACAGATTTATATATTATTAAAAATGAAAGTTTAGTTGCAAATGGCTATGATTATTATAAAAAAACAGAATCAGAATTTACGGATTATAATTATATAGAAGTAGATAGTATTCCAAGTGAAGCTCAAATTTGTGAATTTAAAATTATAATTGACCCAGAAAATACTTTAACAATTTATGATGTGTATCATAAAATTGAAAATGCTTTTATTGATTGTTCGATGATTATAACCGGAAAACATTCTATTGTTATTTTAGATAAGGAAATTAATAAAGGATCCGCAATTGAAGATTTAAACAAAATATTGGGGAACGAACTTACCACTCTATCAATCGGAGATTCAATTAATGACATTGCGATGTTCAAAGTAACAAAATATAGCGCTACTTGATCAAAATGTGATCCTAAAGTTACTAAAAAAGCAACTCATGTAGTAGAGGGCGAACCTAAAAAATGAGTGAACGAAGCTTTGGATTTCTTTTTTGAGATTCCTTCAAATTTTAATAAATAAGCCAAAAATTTACTACCTATTTTAATGTTATTAATGATTATAAAAATAAACCAAAAAGTGTAAGAAGCATTTTGGTTTATTTTTATTTCTATATTTGTAAGCACCATTTATAACTGCTGAGTTTTGAAGGAATATAATTTAGATGCATTAATTTTATAAAGAAAAAGAAATTTCAATGAAAATTAGATAAAGGTATTACTTGTAAGGAAATTTAAATAATGGATAAACAAAAAATTATAGGTCACCGCGGTTATAGCGGCATCGCACCTGAAAACACTACAATGTCTTTTGAAATAGCCCATATGTTTAACTTCGACGGAGTTGAGATAGACGTCAATATGAGCAAGGACGGCGAATTAATTGTTATTCACGATGAAACACTAAATCGTACTTGCGACGGAGTGAATGGGTTCATTAAGGATCTAACCCTAAAAGAAATTAAGAAAGCTAATGCAAGCGCTAAGTTTTATCCACCATCACCAGCTCAAAGCATTTTAACACTAAAGGAATTTTTAGATCAATTTTCTAATAAATTTGATTTCATTAATATAGAAATTAAAACTAATAAAATTGGATATCCCGGGATAGAAGAAAAAATTGTCAATACTCTAAAAAACTACGAAAATAACCAAGCTCATTATTTACTTTCATCATTCAATTACCAATCTTTGGTTAAAGTTAATAATTTGAATCCAAATTTAGATTTAGGTTTCTTATGATGTAAAATTTCTGAATTCAGAAAAATCGACAAGCAAGCACTAAAACAAACTTGTAAATATCTTCACCCTTGAACTGTGTTATATGATAAATATAAAGATGAATATGATAAATTAGATATGCCTTATGTACTATGAACCATAGCTTCTAAAAAAAGTTATCAAAAATACGCAAATGATCGAAAGGTCAAATTCCAAATTTGTAATTATAAATTTTAATTGTGTTAATAGTGATTTAGAGTAGACACCCATTCTATTTGCTAGGGGTAACTAAGTTTACTATTTAACATTAAATGAAAATACAATATTATAAAATATTAGAGATTGTAAATTCTTATAATACAGAAGCATTGGGGCCTATTGAAAAGTAGTAAAATAATAATCGAACAAAAATAGGCCTTCTAATGAGGCGCTATTTTTGTTTGATTATTATAGCTATGATTTAAATTGTGTCTAACCTTAAATTAAAGCGTTTCATAACTAATTAGTAACGTTGCCTTGCCTTCGATAGTTACATTTGAATCATCGGGGAAAGCAATTAAATTATCACCTTTTTTAATGTCTTCGCCGTTGAATTTGCCCTTGCCATCAATAATGGTTACTTGTAATCATTTAGCACGTTCAAAACTATAAGTATGTTTATTGCCTTCGTTCGATAGATGAAATAATTTGAATAAGTCGTTATCAACTAAATAATTATTATGTCCATTAGCTTTCTCTTGGGCATGTTCTTGGTCTAAATATGTGATGCAATCAATTGATTGATCAATATGTAATTCACGATGATGTCCGTCTTTGTCTGTTCGGTCATAATCATACAAACGGTATGTTGTATCAGAAGATTGCTGAAGTTCATAAACCATTGTACCTTTTGTTATGGCATGGACAGTTCCCGCTGGCACGTAAATGAAATCACCTTTTTTAATCTTTTTATATTTTAATAGTGTTTTTCATTCTTTGTTTTTAATTAAAGAAGATAGCTCGTTCTTATCTCTGGCATTATGGCAATAAACTAACTGAGCATCCTTGGGACAATCAAGAATATATCAACATTCATTCTTGGCCTTTATGTCAGGTTTATATTCCTGCGCCTTATCAGGATGGACTTGAACACTCAAATTATCATTAGCATCAATTATTTTACATAATAACGGATATTTACGATTTTTAGCATTATGAAACAAATCGCTATGGTTTTCTCATAACCATAATAAATCCTTACCTTTGAATTCACCGCTTATAATTTCTGAACTCATTTTTGGATAGGCGCTTATTGCCCAAGCTTCACCAATATTTTTACTATTTTTAAGATCATAATTAAACTCTTTAATCTTTGTTCCTCCCCAAATTACGGGTTTTAAAAATGGTTTAAGAAATATAATTTTTTCAGACATACTATTCTCCTTGTGTACAAATTTTAAAGTACATTAATATTAAAATAATACCAAAATAACTCATAAAATAATGTAGATTCATTAATTTTTTATAGTAATTTTTCATAATGTTGCTCTTGGGAACATAATTTTAGGAATATTATTAGACGTTAAAACATTATCTAGTGTCTGTTTTTGAAAAAATGTCCATATAGTTCTATATTTTTTATATAAATTAACCGCCTATATTTTGAAAATCTATTATTAAGAGATGTAAATAGTTAGATGGTGAGTAAATTTGGCTAGTTTTACGGGCTAAAGAAGGCTAACACACTTTTATAAAATATAATATGATGTAGGCATACTATTAATCAAAGTCCGCTTAGATATATAGTAAAAAAACGCCTTCTAAAGGCGTTTTTTTAGATTATTATAGTTATTAACCTTGTTTAGTGTCAGTTATAACAACCTCTCGTAAACTAACGTGTTGTGGTAATTCATAAATATGTTTGATGGTTTTAGCAACATCAAGAGCGGTTATTCGATTAGCTCCAGATGATTCTTGTCATTGCTTATAATCATCAATTAATTTTAGATTTGTTGTATGACCCAATAGTTCGGTTGTAACAGCACCTGGGCATAAATTCGTAAATCGAACATTTTGATGCGCCGTTTCTAGGCGTGTTGCATCCGTTAAAGCGGTTACGCCGAATTTAGTAGCGCAATATGCAGCGTGTTCTGCCACGGGTTTTAATCCTGCGATAGAAGATACATTAATAATTGTTCCGCTATTTCTTTTCTTCATATCGTCTAACACGATTCGCATTCCGTTCATTACTCCAATTAAATTTACATTTACCATTGTTTGTCATTCTTTTGGATCTTGTTCACATATTTCGCCCAATAGCATAACGCCTGCGTTATTCACCATTAAATCTGTTTTTCCATATTTTTTTTCAGCTTCATAAACAGCTCTTGAAAATGATGTATAATCACTTACATCAACTTTACGACACATCGTATTCTTTAAATTTAATTCTTCCATTTTTTCTAATCTTCTTGCTAACATTAGAACGGGATATCCGTCTTTTGAAAATAATTTAGCCGCTTCTAATCCAAACCCACTGCTAGCACCAGTAATTACTATTAATTTTTTATTCATATATTCTCCTTATTAATACTTAATATGATTAATTATACCATTTCTATATTATAATATAGAGATACAATAGGAGGCACTTATGAGCCAACAATCAGAAACCGTTCCCGAATCCACGAAGGATGAACCTTACTCGAATAGCAACGGAAATTTAATAACATATAAATTAATTAAGAAATGATGTTTAGATAATAAGGACAACAAAGCTTTAAAACAGATTAAATACGGGTTATCCCACAATGATGGAACTTTTGCAAAACAACAATTAAGTTTGATTCAACTAGAGCAAAAATTTATTAATCTTTTAGACGAAGCATTTAGAGATAGATGTTTAAACATAGAAGATGTAAATAAATATTTTTCTAAAATGAATAATCGTGAAAGTAAGAAAAAATGATTATTAAGTAATTTTTAAATAAATTATAGTCAAATAAAATTAATGTTAAAGTCAGTGCCATTAATTCTTTTTAAGGTGAGTTGAGTTTAATAATAAAAATAACATGAATTAAATATAACTTAAAATTAAATATTTTTATTGGATATTATCTAGCGATAAACAAGAGAGTTAATTCAAATTAAAATAACTAATGAATGAAGGGGGGGAATTATGGAAAAGGAAATTTATATTATCAATGAAAAAAATGGTCAAGAGGCAATTTCTGAAGAAAATATTTACGATGTTTCTAAATTGAACATAAACTCATTGTTACTTCATTCGCTAGGTTTTGATGAAAAAAATCAATGTCTTCAAATGCATAGCAAGGAAACATACATTATTTCTATTATCAGTCAATTCAACCGCATTAAATCGAAATTAGCTAATAACGAACAATCGTTTTTGATTGCAGCATCATTAGGTGAATGTGGCAATGCGTTTTTAAATAAAAATATTATTAAGGCTTTGTACGAATTATATGCAGTTAATAATAATAATTTAGCAAGTGCCCAATCTTTGTGCACTTTTTATGGTTGTTATTCTTCTCTTAATAAAATTAGTAATAATAGTGATTTTATTAATTTAATTAAAAATCAAGTTGATCACAAAAATTTAAAAATAAATTTTACATTCGCAAGTAGTTCTTCTAGCGAAAACAAGGTTAAAGAAATAGCGGAAAATTTCTTAATAAATTTCTTTGATAAGGAAATTGACAATGAGTAAAAAAGTTATTCTTATTAAACAACAAAATGCAAAAGACACACGGCACGAAATAATTCGAAATGATGGGTTAGTGGATTTATTACTAATAGCGGATCTAGATACTTATAATGATTCTATAATGATTAAAATATTTACACTTATAAATTATTTGAATAATCTTAAAAAATGATATTTAATATGAGATTTAGATCCAACATATATTGCTTTCTTTTGTGAACCTTACTATATGTTTTTGTGTAATGATTATAATTTAATTAAATTTATTTCTTTCCTTGTTATTAAAGAGGAAGCGGAAATAGATCGCTTATTAGGCATTATGAATAAATATTATTGCTGTTATGAAACTTTTAACCCGTGAGTTTACAATGAGTACTTTAAACAATTGGCAAACAACCGTAATATTATTATTTCTATCTTTTGGTTTTATAGTGAACGCGATGATATAACTAATTCGATAACTAATTTTTCTAAGTTTAATTTAGAGAATAGTTCAATTGTAACGAATGAACGTTTTCAGTCAATAAAGGCTGAATTAAGGAATTATCGTTATACAATTGAAAAGGCTATTAATAGATTAAACAAAGTAATTGAAACAAACATTGGATGAAACGGGAAATATGATTTAATTCCAATTGAAAATAATGTTACATTAAAAAACATAGAGCATTTCGACGATTCTATTAGTCAAAGATCAAACTTAAAATTAGATAAAAATAAATCATAAGGAGAAAAATATGAATATATTAGCTTTAGACTTAGGTGGGACATCTTGTAAATTAGCAATAATAAATGAAAACAAGAATATCGTAAAACGATTTAAACCCATTAAAACAATTTTGGGAATGGATTTAAAATGATTATTTGATGAATTAGATAAAACGGTCAATCAAAATGATTACGATTGTATTGGTTTATCCACCCCTGGGTTTATTGACCATGAAAAATCAATAGTTAAATTATCTGGTAATTTAAACTATTTTAATTTCGATATCAAAGCAAATGCTAAAAATTATACTGAAAAGAAAATTTTTGTTCTTAACGATGCTAACGCTGCTACGTTGGGGGAAGCGTGACTTACGAAAGAAAACATTAATTCGTGTATTTTTTATACAATCGGAACTGGGATTGGTGGTGGTTTAGTCATCAACGGAAAATTAGTTTTCGGTTCAGAAGGATTTGCTGGCGAGTTTGGACACGGTGGAAACTTTAGCGATAAATTTAAATGTAGTTGTGGTGAAATCGGTTGCATTGAGCCATTGGCTTCAGCCCAAGGGCTTAGAAAACTTTTGATTATTAAAGCAAAGGAAAACCCCCAAAGTGAGTTGGCTAAAATAATTAGAGCGCACCGTGATAATTTTGATGTTCAAAACGTCAAGGGTTTATTAGATAAAAAAGATTCGTTGGTAACAAGCGTTTTTGAAGTATCGATGGACGCACTCTCGGCTCACATTAGCACAATGATATATGCGGTCAATCCTCAATTGGTTATTATTGGTGGCGGGATAAGTCAATGTGGCCAACCGCTTATTGATATTATAGTTAAAGGGGTGAAAAAGTATTCATCTGAGATGATGACTAAAAACACACAATTCATGAAGGCTAAATTAGGGAATGACGCCGGTATTTTCGGTGCTGCGAAATGAGTTATAGATAATAAGGGATGTACTAAATAATGAATAAAAAATTATTTGTATTTGATATTGATGGAACAATTTTAGATTGTAACGACCAAATATTACCTTCAACCTTTAAGATTGTTGAAAAACTACAAAAAGATGGCCATGTTGTAGCTCTAGCAACGGGGAGGCTACTTAAACAAACGCTTGAAATTGCAAAAGAATTAAAAATAAAAAAACATATTATTTGCCTTACTGGTGTTAATTATTATAATCTTGAAACAGAAAAATTAAATATCGAAGGAATAGTTTCAAAAGAAGTTATTGATGAAATGATTGATTTGGCACAAAACACAAAGCGTCAATTATATTTAAAAACACCATCGCGAGGTTACCGATTTTACTTTGGAAAGAATGTAATGACAGACATTAAAGATATTGATTTCTGATTGGGCGGCGCAAGCCGTAACCCTCGTTATTTAAATTGAGACGAGTACAAAACAAAGATTGATTATAATACTGTTTGTCAATGTTCGATCAAAGCTGAGAAAAAAATCATCAATGAACACTACGCCAAACTTAAAAATAAGCTTGAAATAGATAAAAAATTAGCGCATATTCTTACCACCTCAAAAGTTTATCTTGAAGCTAATCCCTACGGAATTTCAAAGTACTCAACCATTAGAAAAGTACAAAAAATGGAAAATATTAATGACGATGATGTTTATTGCTTTGGTGATTCAGGAAACGATATGGAAATGCTATCATCGGTGGAACATGGTGTAGCTATGGGTAATGCTTTAAAAAAAGTTAAGGATGTTGCTAAATATGTAACAGATAGTAATAATGACGACGGTGTAAGCAACTTCATTTTAAGGAATATTTATTCATAATAAAAATTGGATTTAATAACCATATAATATTTTAGATGCATTGTAATACCTATTTTATTTATATAGAAACGCACGCAGCGCTCGCACGCACGTTTGTATGTACAATAAATATTCTTAGTTAAACTATTTCAAATTTTAAAATAACTATAAAAAAAGAAAAAAAGTTTTAATTTTTCCCTTTTTAAGAGTAGTATTATACATTATTCATAGAAAGAAGGTTATATATATGGAAAAAAAACATTTTCAAAAAATGGGAATTTTGTTTGGAGCGGCGCTTTTAACAGCATTACCAATTACGATGGTAGCAACTTCATGTTCAAATACCACAACCAATGATGATAAGGAAAAGTCAAACAGCAGTGTTTATGATTTACCCGAACATAAAGATCCAAAAGCACAAGTGAGCCCAGACCAACACGGTACATTCAAGGGTGACTCTAGTGCAATTATCAAAAGTATTAAAGAATCTCTTAATAATATGACAAAAGCAAATTTTACAAATGATATTAAATACTTTATTAATGGGATTGCAAGTGCTAATCCAAACGATAAAAGATTTACAACAGCAACAATAAGTGATGTTAAAGTAGATAAAGGCGATGCATTATTACCTAAAGCAACTTTCACAATCGTATATACTCAAAAAAACACAAGTGATAAAAAAGAGTTTATCAACCACCATGCAATTTTAAAAGATGAAAAAACAATTACTACATTAATCGCTAATAGCACAGCAATCATCCCGATGCTAATTAATAATGGTGATACTCAATTTGCAAGTTATGCTTTTCAAAATGTAAAAAAGACTACAATTTATCCAAATGGTGGGGAATCACAAACTGAAACAACTAATGAAAAAAACTATATGATTAACAACAGTAAGAGTTATTCTATAAATAGATCGTATAAAGGATATTCACCTAAGAATAATTATGTAAATATTGACGACCAAACAGAAGTTCAAGATTTTATTAAAGGCATCAATAGCAGTGATATCAATCAAGGGATGAACGCATTCTTAACTAGTATTGATGCACAAGCAACCACATACGTTAATCCTTTAAATGATATGTTAGATTATTTAAGTTGATATTTAAATGGTAGAGAAGGCGACCAACAAGGAAACTTAAATTTCTTAGGTGTTGTGATTCCATCAATTAAAACCTTTATTCCAACGATCGAAAAACTATTAAGTAAAACTAGCGTTACAGACTTAATCGCAATGATTTCAAGTTTGGGAATCGAAATTACCGATGCTGAAAGTGCCGCAATCATTAAAGATGTTGATTTAATCACACCTTTTATAACTGATTTAGCTAAATCAGTTGGCAGCTTTGATGATATGGTAGCAACCACAACTAAAGTAGTGTCTGCTCCAGTAGTTAAAGATGGTCAAGTTAGTTTTGATTATCAAAAAACGTTTACAATGAAAAAGGACGTTATTATAAACATTAGTGCTAAAAACGGTTTACTACCAATTTTTAGAGATCTAAATATTAAAGACCTAAAACCGCTAATTGATCAACTAAGTCCAGGTTTAACCGATCAAATTACAAAAATACAAGATTTGATACAACCAAAATTTATATATAATATGGTAGCTAAAAAAATTCCTGCTACATTCGGATTGTTCGCAGCCACGGATGACAAAGCAGCAGATCAAGCAACAATCGATTTTAAATCTACTAATTCTAAAATCGAACCATCTTATGGAAAAGATTTAAAAACATTAGGTTTTAAATTAAGTGATGTTAACGTTGGGTTTACTTATGTTGCTGATCAAATGTTAGCAAACTTAAATAAGTACAAAGAATTTCAAACAACCATTACAAATATATTAACCAATAGTAAAACCTTCACTCAAGCTGATAAATTAAACATCACGCTTGATATGAATGGTTTAAGTACAACGAAGCATTCGGATTACGATATGTCTTCTTACTCTAGTCAAATTTATTTAAAAGATCGTCAAGTATCTTGAAACAAAGATGCAGCTAAAAACTTATGTAACAAGGATACAAGTCCTTACGATATTACTAAAGCTGATATTTTAAAACAATTAAACTTTACTAAAGGTAAAAGCATCGATCAAGAAAGTGGAATGACAATTAGTAATGTACCGTTAGGAATTGACTTAAGTCTAAAAGTTGTCGTTATTAATGTCGGAGTAAAATCATATAATAATTTTATTACAGTTAATTTTGCTAAACCTGTAACATATTTCGATGGAACAAATTATGTTAATACTAATTCTATTTCATTAGATGGGCAATTTACAAAAATAGGTTTATAAGATTTAATTATCATAGTTAAAAATTTTAGAGAAAATCACCGTAGAAATGCGTTGATTTTTTTTATAATATTTTAGAAAGATTTCTATAAAAACAAAAGCAAAAGTAATCTAAACGCTTGCATTATGCATACATAGTAATATAATCATTTACATGTAGTAAGGATACATTGGAAAAAAGGTTAAATAATAGATATGAATTATTCAATTGAATGTTCATTTACAATTCTAATAATCGATAAAAAAATATGACAAATAGAAAGAAGATAATAATTATGAAAAAATTTAAACAAAATCCACGTATAAGTAATATCATAGCAGCGCCATCCGATTGCATTAACATTGATCAATTATGTGAGATCACAGGTACTAAAATAATAGAAAATAAAAAAGCCCAAGTTATTAATAATGTTTTTAAAGGTATGCTGATAAGTAATGTTTTTGCACCTTCGAGCGAAAGTTTGAAGATAGAACATTTATGTGGAATCAAACACGACGCTAGAAAACCACATGGGCATGGAATGAGAAAAGCTAAAAGATTTACCAAGAAGCGTATTTTTATTGGAGTATCAGCATCATTATTAGTGGTCGGAGCAACAGTTGGCGCTATTGTTCCCTTGTATGGAATGGCATCATCTAAAACGAACAACAATAATCCTAAAAAACCAGATTCAGATATTTATAATTTACCAAATAAAAAGGTTAAGACATATAGTGGCACAAACACCACAGCAGCTAAAAAAGCTATTAGTACTAACCTAAGTAAGTTTAGTAGCAATGATTATGAAAATGATTTGAAATCTTTTATTAATGCTCTTAATAACAATAAAAAAGAAATCAAGATGCAATCAAAAGTCAACTCATTTAGTTTAAGTAGTTTAAAAACCGAAAGCACTACCATTGGAGGAAATACAATCAATCAGAAATTAATCAATTTTAATATTGATTATGCACAAAAAAATATTTCTAGTCACATGATAAAACTTAACGGTCAAAACATCGCTCCAAACGGAAGCATCACAATTAATTTGGTGGCCAGCAACACTTCTGTAACACCGTCTATGGTAGGCGATAAGAATGTTAAATACGCTTCATACACGTATGACAATTTAGTACAAACAACCTCTTATTTAGATAAGGATAATAAACAACAAACAACAACCCAAAAATTATCTAACTATCAAATTTCAAAAACCAAGAGTTATTCAATGGATATTGCCTTCAACGGGGTAAGTGATTCGTACACTAATATCAGTAAAGATGCATCAGGCTTTTTAAATAAGTTAACCAACACTCAAATAACGAATGATATTAATAAACAATTTACAGCTTTAAACAATAAAATAAACGATGGTACAAAAGATGGTTTTAGTCTATTAAAGTTTATGGCTTGATTCACTAGTGACGAAAAAACAAGAACGCCAGATTCACCTGGAAACTTATCAATCTTAAATATGTTATCAGGGCTAATCAATCTACCTTTTTCGCCAACCCAATTACAATCTATTTTATCATCTTTAACAAGGGAACAAATGTATTCGCTTGTTGGTTGAACGCCGGCAGAACAAAAGATAATAGAAACCGATATGGCAACCCTCAATAAGGTTTCGACTTATCTTGATAGCTTTAATGCTCCTGTTTCAAAATACGTTAAAATATCTCATAAAATGAATACGCCCGTTACTTATAATAAAATGACACATACAGTTAGTTATCAATATGAATACGACTACACCGTGATTAAGCGATTACAAATCCAACTTATTAGCGATAGTAATAATCCAGTTGGTGTGTTCTCAGATTTAATGACATTAGACCTTAAGCCACTTTCTAAATTAGATAGTTTAATTCCAGGGATGTCTGGGATGGTAAGTCAATTTAATTCCTTACAAGCAAAATATATCGCAAATAAATCATTGGCTGATTCATTTGCTTTACCAGATTATATTTGAATCGGTCCATCGTGAACATATCACGGTTGATGATCTAACACATCATTTAAGGGAGATAGTTTAAAACAAGTTTATACCGCTACTAACGCACCGGTTGCAATATCATATGACAACAAACTAGGTAATAATGTTAGTTATCGGGTAGATAATTTAAGCTTACAAAACTCACTTTGTTTAGATTGCATGGCTAGTAGCATTTGAAATCAATATACGATTGACATTACCGGATTTGGACAAGCGCTCCAAGACTTAATGCATAGCTTTGCAAATCAAGTTACAAATAATAAAATGACTACAGTTGATAACTTTCTTAATACCGATAATTTTAGTTTCGATGAATCGAGTTATACAAACAAAGGTGATATTAGCGGCCGAGCGGTAACCTACTTACCAAACAAATCATTTAAATTTGCTAAAAGTCCATTGAAAGTTACGGGAGCTGATATTAAAAAATTGTTTAAATTTGATTCAGACATCAATATGAATAACGTATCGATTAGTTTAGTTCCGATTGATGTTAATGTTAGTAAATTGACGTTTGGGTATTTGAGCACCCTAAGAACTTTATCAATAACGTTACATTTTGATAAACCAGTTACTTATGTAAATGGAACGGAACATACAAATACAACAACTATATCGAGAATATTTAGTGGATCATATTTTAAAATTCCTGCTAAAAAATAGGGGTATGAAAATTAGTTTTAAGTTATTCACAATAGCTAATTTACCATTAAATATGAAAGTGATAAACAACTTTTTGTTTATCACTTTTTATTTTTAGTAGATAGTTAAATTGGGGAATAGTTGTTCATATAAAGAATTGCATATACACATATTTTTGATAGTTGCATATGCACTTTTTTTTAAAATAATTTCATTATTCAAACGTTAAAATTTAAATCGTAATTTTGTTTAATATATTAGTTCCGTTTTGTGTATAATGATAATAATAAGTTAAAAATTTACGAGGGAGATAAATATGAATTTTGGCAAAAAAGAAAAAAAAGATAAATCAATAGTAGAAGATAAATTAGCTACAACAAATGATGGAACTACCACGAGTATAGATGGTGAATCCATTAAAATAAAAAGTAAAAAAACAAATTCAATTAAAACACATTGAAACAAAATACAAATAAAATGAAGATATGTTATTATCGGAAGTTCAACAGCTTTTGTAGCATTAGGGTTAACTGCTGCGATTGCAATACCCGTAGTTCTAACTGAAGTATATGCTTTGATTGATCCGTTTGCGCCAACAGGTGGGAGTTATAATTTTAACGCTGCTAAAAAACGCGGTGATAAATATAACGTTCTAGCTTTAGGCGATTCGGTAACGGCCGGTTATAATACGAACGCTAATAGTTTTAGTGATAACAAGGGAACTAAGGAATATGAAAGTTATGTCGATTTTATCGCAGCCGATTTAAAGCAAGCGAATGAATTAAATACTTATACAAATTTTGCACATTCGGGATATACAACATCAGATTTAAGAGACCAAGTTAGTTCTAAAACAAATGTGCGTGATAGCATTAGTAACGCTGATTTGATTTACATTTCAATCGGCGCTAACGACTTGTTGCCATTGATCAAGGCATTAGGATATAACATTTTGGCTGCCGGGGGAACTGATCAGGATACCGGAACCGGAAACCATCCTAATGAGGGTGGTGATAAACCTGTTCAACCAACGATAGCTGAAGCGCTAAATGATGTTAATCACTTGGATACGCAAAAGCAAATTGGCTCTCAAATTTTAGGTTATAATTATGATAAAGAATATATTTACGATCGTTTAAATTATATTATTACCAATATTGTTTCAACCTTGCGTGATGTAAGAAAAATTAACGATCATGCTTTAATTACTTTTATTGGCTATGCTTATCCATTTAACACGGATTGAGATTATAGTGATCAAAGTACATTAGATAATGGTTTTCCTGGAATACCTCAATTTTTCAAGACATTCCTTAGCACGATGAATGATGAATTAGCAGGTCGTTATGATTTTGTGAAATTCTTTAATGTAAATGATGATAAGGATTTCACGAAGAATACCAAAACCTATATGCCAAATCATGCTGATATTCATCCTTCAATTGCGGGACAAGCAGAAATTGGTACTAAGTTATTTGAAAATTTAGCCTCTGAAATTAATATCAGCTACAAGGAAAGCAACTTACAAAAACCTATTGCCAACAATAATGACGGAGTTAAACAGGCTTTTGAGAAACAAGATGAAAAACCTAAAGATGCTTTACAAAATTCCAATATCTTGGATGTGCTTATGTCATTAGGCGATAAAAAACGAATGGATAGTTATAAAGGCAATTTTGCTCAGTACATTTATGGTGGTAAGGACGATCAAAATGTTTACGTTTATAAGGACACCGTAAATAAAAAAGATGTTATAAAATTATCTTATAGTGAACCAACTAAGGATTCTAAGCCAAATTATATAGGTAATAATATGTTATCTAAATTAATATCTAAATTATTACCTAGTCAAACAAACAATAGCAATATAACCGTAGCATTACCAAAATTAAACAATGAAGAATTCGAAGCCGTTGGGACATTATTTTCAATGGGTTTGGGAAAAATACTTGAGAGTTTAAGAAGTTTTAAACTAGACCGCAGTCAAACCAATTTACTTACTCAAATTAAAAGCTTTGATTCAGTAAATCCTACAAAAACACAAAAAATTGCAGATTTTGAAAAACCAACATCAAATGGAAGCGTCGCTCCGATCATTACAGATGACTACTTTTTTGCAAAATTAGCTAATAAGCCAATAGCAGCTGATATTAACTTATTGAAAAGTGGTTTGCCGCTTTCATTGTCGTCAAGCGTTAGAGAGGTTGTTAAAACGATAATAGCTTCAGCAATAAATAAAGGTACATCATATGTTGACGGTTTAACAAAAGGCACTGATACCACAAACGAAATAACTACAATTAATGATCATCCACCGGTGCAAGATGCAAGTGAATTTACAATTAATTATCAGGCCTATGGAATTGATCCTAAGTCTGATGATGGAAGTTATTTAAGTAAACTTCAAGATGAAGTTCGTAACGGTGAAATAAATATTAATCACCTAGTTAGCGGCTACTTAGAAGTATTTCAATGAAGTCCTTTGTTTAGCTAATCTAAATTAATACAAAAAAATCATTTCACTATTATAAGGGAAATGATTTTTTATATCTATAGGGCATTAAAAAGAAATTCATATTACATATGAATTCATAACCTCTCGTATTAATAGGGTGTTTTGAATGTTACTAATTTATAATTTTGAGAATGCCTTAAAAATGAACACACATCTTTATAAGTACTAATGTAAATAGAATATTTAATAATGTTTTTTTATTATTAAGTTTGGTATACGAATTCCTTTACGTTATCTCTTTATCAAAATATAATACTAATGTTGTTTAATAAATATTTTTTAACTACTACCCTTAGTTATAATGCTATAAGCATTAGTTTTTATTCGAGCAATAGTTAAATATTCATCGACCCAATAGTCGGTTTTTTATAAAACACTAATAGGTGAATGTTTTAAGTGCGCAAGCAAGAATAGCCGTAAGTTATAATTTCTTACTTACGGCTTTTCTAACGCCTCTTTATTTAACTACATAACGTTTAATTAACGTTAAAAGATTTTGCATTAACATTGCAATTGTTAATGGTCCAACACCACCAGGAACGGGTGTTATCATTGACGCTACATTTACAACGTCGTCAAAATCAACGTCGCCATATAATTTGCCATCGGTTCGGTTCATCCCGACATCAATTACGACAGCACCAGGTTTGACGTATTCATGATTAATCATTCGATCGCGACCGATGGCAACAATTAGAATATCTGCTAATTGACAAACATCCTTTAAATTAGTTGTTTTGGAATGACAGATAGTAACGGTAGCATTTTCCTTTAATAATAAACCAGCGACAGGTTTACCAACAATATTGCTCCGTCCAATGATAACGGCGTGCTTACCCTTGATATCAACGCCAGAACGTTTTAACATTTCGATGATGCCAACAGCCGTTCCTGGATGAACGTATTTATCTTCTCTTTGGATTCAAGCGTGCCCGACTACAAGTGGATGAAACCCATCAACGTCTTTAGTTGGTGGGACAGCACTTAAGACCGCTTGTTCATCGATATGTTTTGGTAAAGGAAGTTGAATGATGATACCGTGAACTTTTTTGTCACTAGCCAAGTGGTTAATGATTTTAACAAGCTCGTCAGTTGTAATAGTGGTTGTCTTTTTGATTAAATCAACTTTAATGTTTAAAGCTGCCCCTTGTTTGATTTTGCTTCTTATATACGTGTTACTAGCGTCGTTATCGCCAATCTGGACAATGGTTAGAGCTGGCTGGATTCCTTTTTTAAGTAATTGATCAACTTCAATTTTAATTTCTGCTTTAATTTCAGCGGCTATTTTTCGACCATCAATAATCATCGCTATCTCCTTTTGTTTCTATCGTGTTAAAATAATTATAATATTTAATTTAACAATAAGATAATTTAATATTAAATTAAAGCATTCAAGGAAGTAAAATACATGAATAAATTATTGCCACAACAATACCTAATTGGTTCATCAGTCGACATTCATAACACAATTAGTTCATCACAAGAAATTATTCTTGGGGGAATGTCGTTTTCCAAGCAGCGCATTATTGTAGCTCACTCTGATGGAGATATTATTTTGCACGCCATTGCTGAGAGTATCCTTGGGGCCTTAGGTCTAGGTGATCTTGGTGAACATTTTAGCGATACTGCTACAGTTAATAAAAACATTAGTAGTGTTGCCATCCTTAATCATTGTTTAGAATTAATGAAAAAAGCTAATTATCAAATTAACAATATCGATCTAACAATTGTTTCAGAAGACATTTATTTCAAAGACATTAAATCAACTATTTTGATTAATCTAAAAAAACTTTTGAATTGTCAGTTTATAAATTTGAAAGCAACAAGATATGAAAATAAGGAAAATCACCAAATTACAGCCTATGCTACGACAATGATACGTCTTAAACAATAATCGGTTAACTATAAATTTTTTATTGCCTTTAAATTGGTGTTACAATAATATAGAGATTAATTTTAAAGGAAGTATAATTTATGGCTAATAAAGATAAAAAAATGTACGATGTTTTAATCATCGGTGGGGGTCCGGCCGGTTTAACGGCTGCCATTTATGCAATTAGAGCAAACCTAGTAACAGGGTTTATTGAAAAAGATGCACCAGGGGGAAAAATTGTTAAAACAGCATTCGTTGAAAACTACCCCGGATTTGCTAAAACCGAAGGCCCAACTTTAGCGATGGCGATGTTTAATCAAACGACAGCTTTAGGAGCTGAATATATTTATGGTGATGTTTCGACTATCAGTGTAGACGGAAAATATAAAGTTGTGAAAACTAATGATGGCAAAGAAAGATATGCTAAAGCAGTCATTGTTGCAACCGGAACTGAAAATCGTAAAATCGGTTGTCCTGGTGAAAAAGAATATGAAAACAAAGGTGTTTCATATTGTGCAATATGTGATGGCGCTTTCTTTAAGGGGCAGGAAATTGTAGTTGTTGGTGGCGGAAACTCTGCAATTGAAGAAACATTATATTTGGCCCAAATAACAAAGAAAATCCACTTAATTCATTGGATGAAGGAATTCCAAGCGGATGCTATCGTAGTTGATAAAGTAAAACAACTAAAAAATGTTGAAATTCATTATGAAACTAAAGTAGCAGAAATTATTGGAAATGGAAAATCAGTTACTGAAGTAAAATTGGAAGAAGTTAATACTAAGGCTAAATCATCAGTTAAGGTAACCGGGGTATTCCCGTTCATTGGTTTAATTCCGGTAACTCCAGATGTTGCTAAACTAGGGATTGCCGATCCTAATCATCACTTTGTTTTGGCTGATGATAATATGCACACTAAAGTGCCTGGCATTTTCTCAGCAGGAGATGTTAACAATAAAAAAATTAGACAAATCTCAACAGCGATTAACGATGGTTCAATTGCCGCATTAGAAGCAAAGGACTATATCAATCGAATAAATTGAAATTAGTTTTATAAAGATAAAAATATAGATCCTGCAGAAATGTAGGATCTATATTTCTGTATATGAATAAATTATTTATAAATATTTAGAAGCGCCTATTATTGCTTCAATGGCGAATATAATTCAATGTTAAATTAAGTAGGTAAAAATTGGGACTCTTTTTAAGAGTGCCTATTTTTATTTATTTGGACTATATAATATTTAGAATTACTAAAAAAAGTTATGCTTGGATATCCAAGCATAACTATAAATTGTGTTAAATTTTATTTTTTGTCTCGCTATATATCTTAAATAAAGGCTCACCTTGTTTGACACAACCTTCTGTTTTAAGAAGCATAATTTTTCTATCATCAAGAGATTCGTTTAGGGCGATAATTGGTGTGATCGAACTCTTTGCATTTTTCTCTAATAGTTTAATATTGACGTCAGCTATATTTTTACTCATATCCACCTTTTGATTAATTTTCACTAAAGGTTTAAATATTTTAACGTCATCATCTTTGACAGCAACCGCGTCTATACCAATGTGGAGTAGTAATTTTGTGCCATCTTCAGTTTCAAATCCATAAGCATGCCCTGTCGGGAACACCATATTAATTTTCCCTTTAATAAGAGATTTAAAGTTACCTTTTGTCGGAATTATAGCTATCCCTTTGCCAAGGAATTCTTTGGCAAAACTCTCATCAGGAACATTCTCCATTAAAACTATTTTGCCATCAACCGGAGAATTAACTACAACTTCGGAGGTTCTTTTAATTTTAGGTTTTTCATCCAATGTTTTATTTTTACTATTCATTTCATCCGAATTATTTAGATTCAATATAGCCTTGCTTAAATCAATCTTATTATCCATGTAATTATTTATTTTACTAGAAATTATATCCGCTTCTCCACCGAAAATAACTTGTATTGATTCTCCTTTCATAATTGAACCTGAAGCTCCATATTCCATAAATTCAGATTGTTTAATGTTTTCGATTGATTTAACATTTACTCTCAATCTAGTTGCACAGGCGGTAACATTTTTGATGTTGTCAGGCCCTTTTAGTGATTTTATGATACTGAGGATTCGGTCTTCATACTTACCAGTTTTTTTACTAGTTTGATATTGTTTCTTATTCATCAGTTTTATTGTATTCGTGCCCCGCCCTGGTGTCTCTAAATTAAATTTTTTAATAGAAAAATAAAACACACCAAAAGAGGAAGCTCCAAATATTACAGCATAAACAAACGCTCATCAGAATTCAGTACCTTTCATTACAGGTACAATTCCATATAGGGACAAGTCAATGAACCCTCTAGCAAATGAAGACCCAACGTGAGCCCCAGATACTTCCATTAGCATATACGCTAAACCAGATATAGGAACATAAAATGAATAATATAATAATGGTGCGATGAACAAGAATGAATATTCAAGCGGTTCAGTTATTCCTGTAAGGAATGCAACAAACATAGCTGATCCAATAATAGCTGTTGTTTGCTTACGATTTTCCTTTTCAGAACACATAATCAATGCTGCGCCAATTCCCATACAAGTTCCTAAATAAGTTGGATAATCTTGTGTAAAGCGACCAGCATAAATACCTAATTTATGATCAAAGAATTGAAATATAGGTTCACCGTTAATATCATTCAGCGGAATAGAATTAATATAGTTTCAAATATTCTGATCACCATCTATAGTGGCGTTTCCTGTGAATTCGCTAAAAGATGTCATTATTTTATCAATTGTCGGTTGATTAACATTTAATTGTTGTAATTGATTTAATAAATCAGTTTTAACGATTTGTCCACCAAAAGGAGTTTGAAATGCCAATGTAATTGGAATGTAATGTAAACCAAAAGGCATTAAAGCTCGACCTAAAATTCCATAAGCTAAACCATCAAGTCCGGCTGGAGCGTCGGCATAAGACCGACCAATAATATTAATAGCTTGCCCAATTCAAGGTCAAAATATCAACATAATAAGTGCTACCAAAAAAGCAATCGGTATTAGCACGATAGGTACTAATCTAATACCTGAGAAAAAGCTAAGGGCTGTTGGAACAGAAATTAAAGAAACTTTATTAAAAATATAAGAACTTAAACCGCCAATCAATGCCCCTCCAAATATCGATGTTTGCATCGAAGTCAATCCTAAATTAGCGCCATAGGAAGCTATTCCAATTATGTCGGTATCATGGAACCACATAATTGAAATAACGTTATGAGCGTCATCAAGTTGAATAAACGGAGCCTGGGAAGCGGTAAAGACCGCATAGGCTATCAAGGCTGCAAAACCAGCAGCTCCATTGTTATTTGTGAAAGTTATTGCTATTGCAATACAAAACAACAACGGAAGGTTAGCAAAAACAACGCTCGACATCGCGTTGAATATAGAAGCGACTATTTGTCCGGTATCCGTTTGAACATTAGCTCCTATAACACCGCCTATCCCCAATAATAATCCTGCTGCAGGTAAAATTGCAATAGGAAGCATCAAACCTCTAGAAAGTTTTTCAAAGAATGCCCTAGTTTTACCCGACTTTGCTTTCTTGTTAGGATTTCTTCTAATAATTTTTTTAATGTCACCAAAATTTTTATATAAATGAGCTCTATCTATCATTTAAACCCTCCCTTTTTAATTTATCATAGAATTTTTTACCGATTACTTGAGGTCTAGTAATGGCCGAGCCAACCACAACCGCTTCAACCCCTAATCTCATAATATCACACACTTGCTGAGGAGTTTCAATTCCTCCTTCAGCAATAATTGGTATGCCTTCACTATTTAAAACACATCATCTTATAAATTCATAATTATTATAAATATTTGAATTATTTTTAGTGTTTTTTGTATAACCTCTTAAAGTTGTACCGATATAATTAAAATGTAATTTAGCGGCGTTAGCGACGTCTTCCTTTGAAGCGCAATCAGCCATTATTAATTGATTAGGTTTAATTTCTCTAATGTAATTAACCAATTCTTCGAGATTTGAATCGGGGCGTTTTCTTGATGTTGCATCCATAGCTATAATTTCAACATTTAAATTTAATAATTGATCTATTTCTTTTTTAGTTGCTGTTATTATTACGTCAGAGTCATCATAGTGATTTTTAATCAAACCTATAATTGGTAAGTTTAAAACTTCTTTTATAGCTTTAATATGATCGGTTTGACTTAATCTTAATCATTTTGTGCCTGCCATCGCGCAAGCCAATGCCATTTTTTGCATTACGTATGCGTCATTCAATGGTTCGTCATCAACTGCTTGACATGAAATAATCATTTGATTTTTTAAATTTAGTTTATTTTTCATTAATAATCCTCCTATAATAATTATAAGGAAATAAAATAAATTATCAATATATGGTAAAAAAATGAAATTTTATTTCATAAATATATTAATTCGAGGTAAGAAAATGAATAAGAATCCAATTAAAATTTTAAATATTAATATTAATAATTTAACACTTTCAGAAAGAAGAATTGTGAACTTTATAAATGATAACTACAAGATTTTCATTGGTTTATCAATTCACGAGGCATCCAAGATGGTTTATGTATCGCCAGCAACATTATCCAGATTTACTAAAAAAATTAATTTTAATTCATATAAAACTTTGCAAATTTATTTAAGTGAAAGACAACAAATAATAGCTAATCAATATTTATTGGAAAAGCCAGATTCTATTCAAAAAGTAGTTCACAATACAAAAACATATTATGATTTTGCTTTAAATGAAACCCTTGCAAAAATAAATTTTCAAGCCATTAGTGAGCTTTGTGATTCCATCGTTAAAGCACATACTATTATTATTTACGGAGTAGGATCTAGTGCTTTGCCTGCGCAAGAATTAGCGAATAATTTAAATAAGTTTGATATCCATTGCACTTTTTCTGCCGATGCTCATGTACAAATTTTAAATATTAGTAAATTAAAGGAAAAAGATTTAATAATCTTAATAAGTAAATCATTTGAAACAAAAGAAATTATGGCATTAATTAATACACTACAAAATGAAAATAAAAACATTGCTGTAATAACTGCTAATAGAACAATTGATACTACAGATTTCAAACATGTTATTTTCTTTGAGACTATTAGGCAATTAAATCGTACAGCCGCACTTTCATCAAGGGTTTCTGAATTTTTTATCGTGGATATAATTTTTAATTACATCTCTAAAATATTAAAATCAAATAGCGATATAAATGATTATGCAAAAAGATTAATCGATAAATATAATAGCAAATAATTTTTTATTCGTAACAAAAAACCTTAGCAATTACGCCAAGGTTTTGTAGCTAATATTAAAGGAAGGTATCTAATAATTCCTTAATTCCATGATGGTATTTATTAACATCCTTAATCGATAAATCTGCCATTATTTCACCCTTTTTCATAATTATTAATCTGGTACATAGCTCTTTTATTTCTGCAATATTATGCGATATAAGAACTAATGTTATTCCATATCTTTCAGCATACGTTTTGATAAAAGCATTGATGTTAGTTCTAATTTTGATATCAAGACCAGTTGATAGTTCATCAAGAAATAAAACTTTTGGACGGTGAAGTAAAGCAAGCATTACATTTAACCGTTGCGATTGTCCACCAGATAGTGCGTTACAACGTTTGTGGCAAAATTCTGTAATCCCGAATGTATCTTTAAGGCTTTCAATTTCTTTCTTTTCAATTTTAATTTTATATAATTGAATGACAAATTTAATAACATCATTAACACTTAAACCATACGGATATGTGGAACTTTGGAATTGTATTCCAAAAATACTAGAATCATATTTACCTTTAGACATTGGCGAAACAATACTTCCTGAATTAGGTTTGTTGAGACCAACAATAGTTTCAACTAACGTCGTCTTACCAGCTCCGTTAGCCCCCATTATGGCAACATTTTCATGCTCGTAAACCTTCATTGACAAATTATTTATAGCAGTCATCTTGCGTTTCCCCTTACCAAAAGTTTTGACTAAGTTTTTTATTTCAACAACAACGTTGCCTTGACCTTTATGGGTTGTGAACAATGTTTCATCCAATATTTTTCCAACTCGTAATTCGATGGTTAGGTTACCATCATCGTGTTCTACGATATCGACATCATCAAACTTAATTGAATCATTTTGGGTATTGTTGATAATTGTTCTAGAAACGTTTTCACGATTTTTCTTTACTGCTAATTTTCACACCTTTTTTTCTTTATGGCGCTCAACAACAATATTTTTTGATTTTTTACCAACAAACTTAACACCTTTGTAGGGGGCTTTGATAGTAGTTTTGAAGATGCCAGTTTTTTTAGGTTTGGGTTCATCGATAGGTTTGATAGGGATAGGGTCAGGATTATTATCTATTGATTTAACTACTGCATCATTTTTATTATCGTCATTAGGAACTGGTTTTTGTGGAACTGGTTTTTCTATAACGGGTTGTTTACCGTTGCTAATAATTGGTTCTTTTAATTCTTTTGTAATCATTTTAATTACCCCTTGTTTGTCATTGGAATGAACGAGATGATAAAGTAAATAGAACGATCATATAAATGAATGGTAAACCTCAATCTAATTTTTTATCTATTGAATTAAATTCAACAATGGTTTTATCGGCATGATAGAACGGTCTATAAACTTCAAAGTCTTTGAAGTTTCAAATCGATGATCCATTAATATTATTTGCTGCATGAACTGAACCATCTTTAATGGTTGCTCCACTAAAATCAATAGTCACAATATGTGTGGTGGGATCAATTACCGGTGTATAGCCACTCACATTAAAGATAACTTGACTATGAATATTGTAAAGTCACATTGTGCCATCAGCTGTATGAGCACCGTATGGATTAAAAGGTAAAATCATTCAATCGCCCTTAGTGTTAAGAGTGGTTATTACATTTGAATTAAAACTCTTGACACTATCAATTTGTTGAATAGCGTGCTGTCAACTCGCAATATTTCCCGGGTCTTGCATTCAACCAATATTGCTATTCCAAGCTTCAATCGATAATTCGGTCGTGAATTTAAACGGAAGGATATATGATAGATAGACCATCAAGTTCTTTTGTTGAATAACCAATGGTGAAATTGCTGTTCCAGATAAGAATAAAGATACGATAGCTAATAGTATTCCGACAGCTTGAATTGCCATCAAATTATTGAAAATAGATGAAATCGTTATTCCAAGACTTATACTTAAAATAACTGAGAATATTTGAGTTAATAAAAAGGCTCCATAATCAACACTACGGAAAATGTCATTTCATGAATGAATGTAAATTAACATTGCGATTCCCAATGTTGTCCCAACTGAGAACATCATCATTATGAAATAGAAAAAACAAACGATTGCTAGAAATTGGTGAGGCTTAATTGTTGTAACACCAATTCTTTTTAATAACACAGATTTTTTAAATTCATAAACTGCCTGTGGTAAACATGTTAGTCCGGTGATGATTGAACACATCGTGATAATCCCCGGCATCATCTCTTTTGGATCTAATATCGTTCCTAAAATAAGAACAAAAATAGGTGGTAAAATAAACGAAAAACATGGACCAAAAATTGATTTTCAATAGTATTTATTCAACAAGTTTAAAATTGAAAACATTATGACTCCTCCCAAATGAAAATGTAATTAAAAAATCACTCTCTTGATTCCCGTCCACACCTTTGATTTATTATGGAGGGATAGGGATAATAACTATATATTCATTCTTATGTTTATGATTAATTATAAAACAAATCCTTTACCACCGCTTGTATTGCATTTAATTATAGAAAAAAATAAAACAATCTAAAATTGCATTATGCATAATTTAAATTGTTTTATAAATAGGAAATTTATTTTTATATTGTGGTCTCACTTTGTTCGACATCATCATACTTTTTTTCAACGATGAAACGATAAGCATTTGTTTCGCGGTCTTTAATGGTTCGAATAATAAATAAATCGTTTTCTAATTGTTTGTTTGTTTTAATGGTTTTGGTATTAAAAGTTTGCTTTAAATATTTAATCATGGTTAAATTTTTATCACTAATTTTAACTGTTTTAAAATACTTATTTAGAAATAATTTGGCCTTCACTTGGCTCCCAACATTTCAGGTAAAATCATTGATAATTTGAATCCCGGTGATATCATCGGTTTCATCGTATAATTCACCAACTAATTCTTCAATCAAATCTTCCATTGTTACGATTCCCATGTTGATAATTGATTTGCTATTCTTGTTCACAACTGCAATGTGAACATGATGAAATTGCATCATTTCCAACGCTTTATCAAGCGTTGCGTATTGACTAATATAAAAAGGTTCGTCCATTATTTCGTCAATTTTAATTTTATGATTTTCTTTTTCGATATATTCACGCATAAAATCTTTAACATTAATAATCCCAATGATGCTACCCTTTTTGGTAATTGGTAGGCGGGTGTATTCTTGGGTGAAAAACCATTTTAATATTTTCTCTGATGAACTATTGGAATCTAAAGATTCAACTTTTTTCATTTTCGTCATCGCTGCCATTACTTGTGTATCGTCAAAATCTATCGCATTTTGAACCAATGCCGCTTCAGCGCTTTCTAAAACGCCTTCTTTTCGAATCGTTTCAACCAAAACATCTAATTCATCTTCGGTTGCTGTTGGAGCAATTGATTCCTTAAAAATTAAGTTTAAAACATAACATATTGGATAAAAAAGATAATAGAAAAAGGCTAAGAAAAGAGCAAAATGCTTTAAGAATCCAATGGCATGCTTACGTGCCGATGCCTTTGGTGCATACTCGGCAAATAATAAAACAAGCACCGTCATAACCCCAGTTGCTATTCCTGCTCCAACAGTTTGAGCAGTAGCGGCGTCAGCACCAGTTTTTTTCATAATATCTATAAAAAAAATAGCGCTTAAAGTAGATGACCCAATATTCATTAGGGTTGATCCAATTAAAGTTGCTCCTAATGTTATTGTGTATGTTGACAACATGCGTTGACCAAGTTTTGATGATAATTTATTTGGCGTTTTTTTAGTTGCATTTTCTCATTGGAATTTAGAAACAGATGTAATCGCGGTTTCGCTAGCGCTAAAAAATGCTGCCAGAATGACTAATAAAACAATGACACAACCATATAATGGTATCTCTCAATCGTTAGTTGACACTAAACTCTCCGTTGGCATTAAATGCTCCTTTACAATAAATAATATTATTTATTTTATAACAAAAATAGTTAAAATGCTAAAAAACATTAGATTCAGCAGTGCTTATTTTGATATTTTTGTTTTATTAAAATAAGCATTGTTTAATCATCTTGTATAGTGATTCTTATTAATTTTATTGTAGAATAAATATTAATAAGGTGGTTATTATGAATTTATCAGAAGAAGTAGTTAAAAAATTGATTGATATGGACTTATCAATATCTGTTTGTGAATCCGCGAGTGGCGGAGCTTTAGCGAGCACAATTGTTGAGGTTCCAGGCGTGTCAAAAGTATTTCGGGGTGGCTTCGTTACTTATAGTAACGAAGCAAAAATCAAAATTGCTAAGGTTCGCGAAAGTACGATTGAGCGCCACGGAGCAATTTCTGAACATGTGGCACGAGAAATGTCTGAAAACACAAACCGGTTATTTAAATCTGACATTTGTATTTCCATCACTGGTAATGCAGGACCAACAGCTCACGAAGAAAAGCCGGTTGGGGAATATTATATTGGGATTACCTTAATCAATAAAACATTTGTTCAAAAGGTACAATTAGACAATAACAATCGCACGTATAATCGTTTTAATGTGGCGTGACATGCATTGAAAATCTTGGGTGAGTTGCTTGATGTTAAAGTAGCAAAATAAGACTTTTATTATTGAATTAGATAGGTAATGATGGAGGTATTCAAATGAAGGAAACAAAACAAGATAAAAATTTACAGGAAGCCATTGATATTATGGATACTAGATTTGGTAAAGGTACTTTGTGTTATGGCAATTTATCAAAGGAACCAAACGATGTTATCAAAACAGGAAGTGTTGCACTTGATCGCGCACTTGGTGTTGGTGGTATCCCTAAGGGGAGAATTATTGAAATTTTTGGAAATGAGTCATCTGGTAAAACTACAATTGCATTACAAATTATAGCTGAATGTCAAAAGGCCAAAGGGAAAGCTGCTTTTATCGACGCAGAACATGCTCTTGACTTAAATTACACGAATAATTTAGGGGTAAATGTAGATCAATTATTAATTGCCAAACCAGATTCGGGAGAACAAGTTTTTGATTTGTTGGAAGCTATTGCAAACACTAATAAAATAGATTTAATTGTTGTTGATTCAGTTGCAGCATTAACGCCAGCCGCTGAATTATCAGGGTCAATTTCAGACCAATCGATGGGCGCACATGCTCGCTTGATGTCAAAAGGTTTAAGAAAGTTACAAGGGGTAATAAGTAAAACTAACACGACAGTTATTTTCACTAATCAGATCAGAGAAAGAATCGGTATTATGTTTGGTAATCCAGAAACTACAACTGGAGGCCGAGCACTTAAGTTTTATGCTTCAGTTAGAATTGAAGCTAGAAGAGCCGAACTTATAAAGGAAGGCATTGATAAAATTGGAATCAAGAGTAAAGTTACAATCGTTAAAAATAAGGTTGCACCACCATTGCAAACGGTTTATATTGATATCTTTTTTGGCAAAGGGTTTGATGCTTCAATCGAAATGATAAACTTTGCAATTCAATATGGCATCATTTCTAAAAGCGGATCTTGATATTATTATGGTGAAAAAAAATTAGGACAAGGTCGTGAACAATTGAAAAAAGGCTTATTAGAAGACGCTAAATTATTTGATGAAATTAAAAAGGCGACTATTGCTTTTATTTCTTAAATAAACACAAACACACGATAATTATGTATAATTTAGTGGGTGATTTATATGGCAATATTATATGTTGTTATTTCACTATTAATTTTCTTAATATTATGTGTTTTTGCAATTATTTATTTACGTTTGAAAAAACCAAACAAAACAAGTACTGATAAAACAACCAACAATCCAAAGGGAAAAATAACATCTTCGTCTTCAAACGAGGATGGTTTCCTAATTAAAAAAACTATTTCAAAAGCTTTACAAAAAGATATGGAAGACCAAATTAATTTGTATCAAAAAAAACAAATGGACCTAGATATTCTTACTCGAGAATATAACGAAAAATTAGCGCACATCGCCAATGTTAATGTTAATGATGCAAAACAAATTATTATGGATAGTATTAAAACTGAATTAAAAAGTGAAATAAATAGCGAAATTAAGGAAGCGAAAAAAGAGCTTCTACTGAAAAAAGAGGCGTTAGCTCAAAATATTTTAGTTGAGGTTTTGGAACGTACAGCTGAACCAATGATTCAGGAGCGAACGACAACAACGATAAAATTAAGCGACGATTCAATGAAGGGGAGAGTTATTGGTAAGGAAGGACGTAATAAACGTTCGTTCGAACTTTTAACGGGGGTTGATATAATTATTGATCGCGACACTCCTAGCATAACACTTTCGTCAGCAAATCCTGTACGAAGGGAATTGGCTGCGCGGGTGATGCACAAATTAGTTAGTTCTAAAAATATCGAACCAAGTAGAATAGAATTAATATTTGATGAGGAAAAAAATAAATTTGATGCTGCATTAACTGAATATGGTCGAGAGGCGTTAGAAGACAAATTGGAAATATTAGATATCGAACATAGTCTTTATCCAATTGTAGGGCGCTTAAAATTTAGAACTAGTTATGGTCAAAATGCATTAGATCATTCAATTGAATGTGCTAATTATGCAAATCATATAGCTATTATCTTAAACTTGGATAAGACTATGGCGAAAAAAGCAGCTTTCTTCCACGACATTGGAAAATCAATTGATTTTGAAATAGACAACGATCATGTTGCTAGTGGTCTAAAAATTGCTTCCGAATACAATCTGCCGGATTATATTATAAATGCTATTGGAAGTCATCATAATCAAACACCGGTTAATAATATATATTCATCCATCGTTAAAATTGTTGATACATTATCAGCCGCCCGACCAGGTGCAAGAGCTGATTCCTTTGATGAATATATCAAACGTGTAACCACATTAGAAAAGATATGCGATACATTTCCTGAAGTTGCAAAATCATATGCAATTAAATCAGGCCGACAAATTCGAATTATTGTTAAACCGTCATTAGTTAAAGACGATGAACTAGAGTTTTTAGCTAGAAAAATTCAAAAGGAAATAGAAAAGAACGACGCTACTAAAAACAATAAAATTACAGTTGTTGTAATAAAGGAATCTCGTTTCCAATTGGACACCAATAAATAATAATTGATATAGTGAAACATAATTAAAATATGCTGCAATTTGATTGCAGCATATTTTAATTAATGTCGACCATTGTTGGCCGATGTAAAGAAATGGTTTAATTCCCAAACTACGCCATTATCATCATTACTATATTTTGTAATATGTCTCGATAATAGCTTTGTTGCCTTGGTGCCATTCTTCATAGCAAAACCGTATTTTGCTTTCGAAAGCATTTCAACATCATTATCACCATCTCCAAAAGCGATACATCGATCTAATGGAATTCCATAGTAAGAACTTAGGTATTTAAGGGCATTACCCTTGTTGCTATAAATTGAATTAATTTCAATTATTTCGCCAGAAACTGGAAGGCTATAGTTTCTAACTACCAAGGTAGAAGCAGCTTTTTTAACTTCATAAACCATTTGGTCGAATTTTTCTGCTGAATCTACATGTAATAAAATTGAGTTTAAATCATATTTAATTTTAGAAACATCACCATCTAAAACAGATAAGTTATGTCTTTTATCAAGGTGGAATCACTCGCTAAATTCCTTTTTAGTAACAGGATCATCTTCCAAACTATACAAAATGCTTCCTTGACTTTCACCTTCAATAATAGCGTTTTTAATAGTATCTCGAACAACTGGATTACTAAATATACGTTCTGCTACTACATTACTAAAAGGTAAATTAATGGAAGAAAAATTTTTATTTGAAGGATTACAATAATAAGAACCATTAAAGTTGACCAATATTGTATCTAAATTTAATTCCTTATAAATGTGGACCGAAGCTCTTCTTGGCCGTCCAGTTGCTATACAAAAAATATGCCCTTGCTTGGTAATTTTTTCAATCCCCTCAATAGTTTCTTTTGAAAGTTGACTTTTGGAATTTAATAACGTTCCATCCAGGTCACACATAATTAAATATTTATCATTATTTGTTAACATAAATTTGCCTCCTTATTTAGTTAAATTTATTGCTTTGTGAACTTTTTTAATCATATCTTCTGCAACGCCTTCACAAATTTTAGCGTTTTTGTTTAATAAACTAATTAGTTTATCGGTTCCCTTATATTTTTTAAGTTTATTTTGTAAATCGCTTAAAAATTCATTTAAAATAAAAATAACATCTTTTTTAAAAACACCATAATTTGGAATATCTTTATATTTTTGTTCGATATCTTCAAAGCTTATATTCGCCAAACAACTATATATAGTCATTAGATTACTTATGCCAGGTTGTTTTTCAGGATCGAAGTGAACCTTATTTAAACTATCTGTAACAGCTCCTTTAATTTTCTTAGTAACTTGAGCCACATCATCAACTAAGAATATTGTTCCGTTAGGATTATTTGATGACTTACTCATTTTACTTTGTGGATTAAGTAAATCCATTATCTTTGAGCCAACTTTTGGAAATATCGGTTCAGGTATTTTAAATGTCTCGGTATGATAACGTTCATTAAATCTCAAAGCTATATTTTTTGTTATTTCCATATGTTGTTTTTGGTCGATGCCAACTGGGACGACATCAGCGCTATACAACAAGATGTCTGCGGCCATCAAGGCTGGGTAGACTAATAACCCGGTAGGAATGGTTTGCGTTCCGTTATTCATTTTGCTTTTTGCACTCTTATCTTTGAACTGGGTCATGCGACTTAGTTCCCCGATAGAAGTATGGCACATTAAGATATACCCTAAATGTCCGTGCGCCATAACATCGGATTGATTAAAGATTATTACTTTGTTTTCATCCAAACCAGCGGCCAAATAAAGCGCTGCAATGTCTAATTTATTTTGATACAAAGTTTTATTATCAATAAAATTTGGTGTCAAAGAATGAAGGTCAGCAATGAAAATGAACATTTCATAATCATTTTGTAAGTCAACAAAATTCTTTATTGCGCCTAGGTAATTACCTAATGTTAAATTGTTGCTCGGCTGAATCCCCGAAATTAATCTTTTCATTATAAAAACCGCCCTAATTAAATTAAATTTTATTTAAAATAATCATACCATATTTTGTTATAGTTTCAATGACATAGATAAATAATGTATAATACTTATACTTAATTATATTTAATAATTATAGAACTATTTAGCTAACACAAGGTGGTGGAATTATGGTTAACGTTTTATATAGCACTGGTTGCACTTCGTGTAGAAAAACAGTAAATTTTTTTAAAGAAAACGAAATAGATATTAAAAGAATAAATATTATGAAAGACAATATTAGTGTGCAATTTTTCAAGGATATGTTGTCAATTACCGAAAATGGATTTCACGATATTATTTCAACAAGAAGTAAATACTTAACTGAGCATCACATTAATATTGATGATATGTCGACTAACGATGTTATTCAATTAATCATTGAGGAACCAAGTATCTTAAAAAGACCAATTATGTTTCAATACTCTAACCAAGGAATTCCTTATCGTTTGCAAATTGGTTATAATGTTGATGATATAAATGTATTCTTACGCGAAAAACGAAAGCCATGCGCCTGTGTTATTTCTTATGGACATAATACTTCAAAACAAAATTGTTCGTATAAACAAACGATTTGTGCCGAATTTAAAAGACCGACAAAGGAACGTGCATAAATATGAAATATTGGATTATTCACAAAGATGTTTTAATAGATATAGATGTAGCAAAACGGATTCGAAGTAAACTTAGTAATTGAACTGAGTCTGAAAAAAGTCCTAATTATGTTTTTATAATTGGCGGGGACGGAACTTTTATTCGGCACGCGGCCAATTACTTTAAAATTGATGTCAAAATTATTTGTATTAACACTGGAACCTTAGGTTTCTATTCGGCTTTTGAAAGTGGAAGTGATTGAGACGTTAATGAAATAACACAAGAATCTAATTACGAAACATTTACAATATTGAAAATTCAAATTAATAAGAAATTATTTTATGGTGTTAATGAATTTGTTTTATTTAGTCATAACGCCTTTCCGATTGATATTAAATTAGATAATGAACATTATCAAAAATTCAAAGGCAGCGGATTGATGATCTCAACCAGAACCGGTTCAACAGGGCGTAATAAATCTTGTGGTGGCGCCGTTATATTTCCCGGTGTTCACGCGATTCAAATGTTGGAGTTAGCACCTGTGGGGCACCTCAAATATTCGACCTTACAAAGTCCAATTATATTACCAAAATCTAGTTTGATTCAAATTGTTAGCGAAACGCAAACAAAAGAAGCAACGTTGTCTGTTGACGGCAAGGAATTGAAAATGAAATTTGATAAAGGGCAAATAGATATCAATGCAGTGGAATCGAAGTGTCAATTATTTTTGCCGCGAACCACTAAGACATATATTAAAAAACTGCACAATACATTTATTAAGGAGTAATTATGAAACGGGAAACGAAAAGAATAATTTTTTATATTATGACGCTAGGCATCGGATATTTTATTATAAAAAAAAGACTAAAGTTAAGTCCACCAGTTAATGATGTTTTAACTTTATCAGAAAAATTTCCTTTTAAAGTAGAAGATATAATAAAATATTTAGGTACTAGCGATAATATTGTAAGCGTTAATTCAACTATTAATATGTTAAAAGTCGAATTAAAGGACATTACTATCGTTGATAAAATAATGCTTAAGAAATTAGGCGCTAAAGGAATGATGCAATCAGGAAAAACCTTATCATTGGTATTAGGGGACTATTCTAAAGCGTTAGATCAAGCTATAAACGATTATATAAAACAATAAATTATAGTAGATATAAAAAAAGTAAGTGTTATCCGATGTGACCGGGCAACACTTACTTTTTTAGATTTAATTATGATGCGATATCATATACTGTTGAAAAGATGTAAGGATTTTTCTTTTTTCATTTTCAAACATATGAACCAGCGATTCCTTTAATAATTTCCTGAATTTTAGCATCTGTAATTGCTTTATTAATCTTCATTTCTTTTTCAAGGTTTTCCCTAACACTATGAGATATACGAGCAACTAATGCTCCTGATTCTTTTGCAAAGAAACAACCTCTAGTACTTATTATCGGAGTGCTATTAACCTTAGCTTTAGAACGGTCAATGTTTACGATAACGTTAACAACCCCGTCGCTTGATAAAATCCCTCTTTCTTTTAGAAGCATTGCACTATCAGCGTTCGTTGAATTACCATCGATGTAAATCGGTTGAGCGGGCACAAAGATATCAGTTAACGATAATGTACCGTTAAGGAATTTTAATTTTTGTCCGTTAGTCGCAATTAAAACATGGTCTTTTTGATAACCCAAATCAATTATATTTTCTTGTAGTTTACGAAGCATTTTGTATTCACCATGGATGGGGAATATTCATTTTGGACTTAATCCTCGAACCATTAATTGTTGCTCACTCCGGGTTGCATGACCTGAAGAGTGAATTTTAAATTCTGGTGAATTTTCATAAACTTTAACGCCTTGTTTGTAAAGTTGGTTAATTAAATTTTCTACATTAGCGAAGTTTCCAGGGATCGGATTACTTGAAAGGATAATTGTATCAGTTGGTTTCAACGTAACTTTTGTATGTCTTCCTTGAGCCATCACATTTAATGCGGCCATTTCTTCTCCTTGTGATCCGGTTAGGATAATAAGGATTTCCTCATCAGCGTATTTGCTTAAATCCTTAGCTAAAATAAAATCTTGTTCCTTAGCATCAAGGTAACCGATCTTTCGGCTTGTTTTAACATTTGATTCCATTGATTTTCCAAGAATACAAACCTTACGGCCCATTTTTACACCCGCTGCAATAACTTCTTCAACTCTCGCTAAATTAGATGCAAACGTTGAAACAAATACTCTGGCAGTAGATTTTGCAATTAAGCTACTAATGTTTCTGATAATATATTTTTCAGACTCACTAAAACCTTTAACTTCTGAACTTGTTGACTCACACAATAAAACATCAACTCCACGGCGTGACATTTCCATCATTCGTGATAAATTAGTTTCTTGGCCATTAGTTGCAAAATCAAATCTAAAGTCTCCAGTCGATACAAGATTGCCATTTGGTGTTTGAATTCCCACTGCATGAGCGTCAGGGATTGAATGACACACACGGAAGAAATCAACAGTAAAATGTTTAAATTTAATTTCCTGAGAATCATTGTATTCAATAATTTCGGGAGGCTTAACGTCCCGATTTTCACCAAGTCGTCGTTCGATTAATTTACATGCTAATTTTGGTGCATAAATAACCGGAACTTTTACTTGACGTAATAAGTGGGGGATACCCCCGATGTGATCTTCATGTCCATGAGTAATAAACAAAGCTTTAACTTTACTTTCATTTTCTTTTAGATATGCGTAGTTAGCAACGATTCCATTAATGCCTAATAAATCGCTATTTGCAAATTTAATTCCAGTATCAACAATAATCATTTCATCATCGTGCTCAACGATATAAGTGTTTTTTCCAATTTCTTCTAGTCCGCCTAAAGCGTAGATATACGTTGGTGTTTTATTATTTTCCATATTTACCTCTTGTATTATTCCCATAATATTATTGCTACAAAAAAATATCAATTTTTAATATATATAGATAATAAATAATATTATAGAATCACTATATTTTTATAGCTTGTTGTATTTATTATATATTATGAAACAAAAAAAGCAATTGAATTATTATTTTTTTAGAAATTGATTGATTAATATAGAATATTTTTGCTCTATTAAAATATCAAATAATTGATTAATAACAAATCTTATAATTTTCTTAGAAGATATTATTTAAACAAAAAAATTATGTTTTTTTATTAATACCTTGCTTAATAACAACGTTAGTACTATTATAAAGAGTATTGAAAATAATCAAAACACAAAAAGGAGCTATCATGAACATTAAAAAATATAAAAGAGTTGAAGCGACATTAATTTGATTAGGGATAGTTTTGTTCTTTATTTCACTTGTAATGATTTATGTTGGCGTTTCATTTATGGTTAATGATATTCCAGACCGTGATAATGATATGAATGATATTATCGGGATTTCTGTATTGAGTGCAAGTTGGGGTGTTTCCATCATCTATAATACCGTAATTTGAACCATTATTAGATATTGAAGAGGCGTTAAGTATTACGATTTTAGAGGATCAGAACAACAACAAACCAGAATAACAAGAAATATGACTAGATAAAGTCATATTTTTTTAATCATTTTTTTTATTTTTTTGTGTATAATATTAACATACTTAATTAACCGTATAATCCTCTAATTTGGCGAGGAGTTTCTACAAGGGACCTAATCTCTTACTATGGGGAAATTACATTCGTGTAGTTTGCCCCTTCGTTGCGGACAGACTATTTTTTTATATAAAAGTCTTACTTAAGTAAATTATTTACGGAGGTTTTTATGACAAAAACAGCAACTTTTAAAGCTAAAAGTTACCAACATTTAGACAAATGGTTTAAATTAGATGCGCGGAACGCGATTATTAAAAAAGAATTTATCGGGGGTTTGTCTACATTTTTAGCAATGGTATATATTCTAGTTGTAGAACCTTCGATTTTAGGAAATCTAGCCGATCAAAATATTGCTACACCAGGGGACCCTCATTATGGCTTGGATTACCATGGAGCATTATTTTTGGGGACAGCTATTTCGGCGTTCATTGGAACATTTTTAATGGGGGCCTTTGCTAATGTTCCAATCGTCCTGGCACCAGGGATGGGATTGAATGCCTTTTTTACTTATACAATTGGTTTTCAATTTGGTTTTGATTTTAGTGAGGCTTTAGTTTGTGTGTTCTTTTCAGGAGCATTATATTGTATCCTTAGTATTACACCAGCCCGACGGCATATCGCTGAAGCACTGCCTCATAATTTTAAAATAGGGATTGGTGCAATGATTGGTATGTTTATTGCATATTTAGGTATTGCAACAAGTGGTATTATTACGAATCATACTGCTGACGGATCACCCACTGCTACACCAACAGCGTTAGGTGATTTCACTAACCCCATTATTATTATTTCGATAATAGTTCTCTTATTATCGTTTGTATTATATTTCTTAAAAGTGCAGGGATCCATTTTGATTACCATAATTTTAGGTATTGCCATGCTCGGTATTGCTTATGCTTGCGGGGCTGGTCACGGGCTAAGTAGCGCCTTTAAGATTCAAGGTTATAATGATTTTTCATTAATGCCAAGTGCAATGAAGGAAATGTGGCAAGCAATTCCTAGGACTTTGAGTAAGCCACTTGCGTACGTAGCTATTGTCACAGTTTTATATGTTGATTTCTTTGATACAACAGGATCATTATTTACTTTAGGTAGAGCTTCTGGTTTGATGAAAGACGGAACTTCAAAAGAAGAACTTAAATGATTGAAACGAGCTAATCTAGTGGATGGGTTTGCAAGTATTACAAGTTCAATGTTTTTATCTTCATCTATTAATGCAACTGTTGAATCATCAGCAGGTATTGGAGTCGGTGCAAAAACAGGGTTATCATCAGTCTTTGCAAGTTTCTTTCTAATTCTAACTTTGGTTTTATGACCAATCATGGGTCCTGTATTACCAATTGGTAATGATGCCTTACAGCCAGTGACGGGGCCAATTTTAATCCTCGTAGGGGCATTAATGTTAACCCAACTTAAAGATTTTGATTGATCTAAAAAATTAGATATTCCAGTCTTAATGTCAATTCTAATATTTGGAATGTTAGGATATTCTATTTCTGCAGGAATCGCATGAGGAACTGTTGCTTTTGTTTTGGTTCATGGTTCATATGCTGTTTCTCAATACTTGTCACCAATCTTTCATCATCAAGAAAGAATTATGTGGAAGGATACGCAAATGCGGCTACTCACTGTTGCAGTATGAATAATCCTAGTCCTATCACTACTATTTATAGTTTCTGATGCGCTAATTCGTGGAGGAGTTATAAGTTCATAACGATAAACATATTTAAATATTTAAAAAAATAGCAAGTACTTCTCCCGGATGAACGGGATGGGCTTGCTATTTTTTTAATCTATTATACTCGCTTACTTAAGAATAGGACAATGTCACTACTTTATGATGCTTTAATGATGCTTTAACATCAATCAAACGTTGGTTACTTGATCCGCGGTATTTAGTTTTTGTACTAAATAATTTTAAAACAAATTTCCCATCAACCAATATATCGATATTTTCTAATAATGATTTGATGTGTTTGTCTGTTTTACACATACTTAATAATTCTTCGTAGGTGTAACCAGTATAAGATCAAATATTAAGTTTTGTAGTCGATTTAATTGCTAATGCAAATGAAGCAAAAGCTTCAGCTTGCTGAAAGGGATCACCGCCACTAAAAGTTATACCTTTTAAATAGGTACATTTTTGAATATCGGCTAATAAATTATTGATTTCTAATAATTCCCCGCCCTCAAAAGGTTGAGTTTCAGGGTTAAAGCAGCCAGGACAATTATGAGAGCAACCTTGGGAGAAATAAACTCTTCTTAGGCCTTCTCCATTTGTTAAACTCTCATTAATCATGCCACTTAATCTAATTTTCATTACAATTTGATTTAATGTGATAAACACTAGTGTGCTTATTATTATGATCGATTCGATCGCGACGCTCTGCGGTTTTACCTACGCCAAATCTTTCGTCTAGTGATAAATAGCCGGTAACTCGACTAATTCCTTGTGTGTCGTTGCTACCACAATGGGGGCAACCATTTTTATTACATTTGTTTTCCATAATTAATCTCCTTTAAAAATACTTATAGCATTGCTTACAATATTGGATATGTCAGTTTATACCAAAATAACTAATATTGGTCGTTTCATAAGCAAAACGAATAATGTCCTCAATTGTTTCGGGTTCAGGATAACCGTCAACTTCAACATATGATATATGCCCCGAATTACATAACTTGTGATAGGGTGCTTCGGTTTTTATCTTATCAAAAATAGGGATTATAAAACTAACTGGAACATGAAAACTATTGGTGTAATATTCTTTATCAGTAACCCCTTTAATTTTTCCAAACCTAGCTTGATCTAATTTAATGAAATAACCTGATAACCCCTCTGCGGGAGTTGCATAACAACTAAAATTTAGTTTGTGCTTCTTAGTTAAATCATCTGTTTTTTCACGAATGGAAGATATAATTTCTAGACCTAGTTTTTTTGCCTCTTCAGTTTCCCCGTGGTGTTTTCCAATTAGAGCAGTTAAAGTTTCGGCCAAACCGATGAAGCCTATACCCAATGTTCCATTTTTAATAACTTCTTCAATTGAATCATTTGGTTGAAGATTCTCACTTCCTACCATAGCGTGTTGGCCAACGGCAAAAGGCAAATCCTTTACTTTAAGTTTTTTCATAGTATTGTAACGATGGATTAATTGTTCTTCAGATAATTTAAGTTTTTCATTTAATAGTTTAAAAAACTTCTTAATGTCATGGTTTGCTAAAATTCCCAAACGAACTAAATTAATTGTGACTGGCGCATTATTTCCCCGTCCATCAACACCGGCTTCACCGTTAACATTGCTTAAAACATACGTCCGGCAACCCATTGTAGCAGGCAATACGCCTTTGTCATATCATTCCTTATTAAAATCTGCGTCAAGGTTCATAAATGTCGGGTTCATTCTTTTACTAGTTACACGACAAGCTAATTTAAATAAATAATAATAAGGATCATTGATATCTCGATTAACTCCTTTTTTAACTCTAAATATAATGTTGGGGAAAATTGGCTGTTCTCCGTTACCTAAACCTTTTTCATATTGTTCAAGAAATATTTTGCATAAAAGCGCAGCATCTTTATTTTTCGGGATACCAATATTTAAAGAACTAAAAGGAACTTGGCTTCCTGCTCTACTATGCATAGTGTTTAAGTTAAAGACTATGGCCTGCATCGCTTGCCCAATTCTTTTATATAATTTATTTTCGACCATTTCATCAAAAACTTTTGAATCGACTTTCAATAATTTATATTCTTTTATAATTTCTTGCCTTGTAGGTTCAATATAATCAGATAAATCATTATCAAAATTAGGGTGCGATTGCCCTCCGAACATATCGTTTTGAGTTGATTGCATTAAAATACATGCCAATTCAGCTGCAACTTCAATTCGTTTTGGTTGTCGAATATATCCATAGCCTGTATTGAAACCGCTTCGTAACATTTTAGCCGTTGGAATATGAAGACAATTAATTGTTAAATTGTAACTATCCATATCGTGAATGTAGAAATCCCCTTCAACATGTGCTGTAACAAATTTAGTTGGGATAACGCTTCGAATATAACATTTGTTTGATTCAGAAGCAATTCTTAGTAATTTAGCAGAGAAATTATTTCCGACATTGGCATTATCGCGATCTGTTTCAACACCCATCTTTGCAATTTTATTCATTAAGGCGGTTTCGTCTTTTACATTGTTCAATTTTATTTTTCTCCTTTTTTTATTTTGTTGTCAATAATCGTCCCCTAATATTTGACTTTTAAGGTATGTTTCTTTAATTATAGGAAAACGAGATAACTTTTTAAGAGGAATTTATTTCATAAATATTACATTTTTAAAATACTAAATTGTTCCTCTAATATTTAAACTATACCCTTATTTGAGTTAATTAATACAAAAATAACTATTAAATATTACATATGTTTTATTATGCATTTTTTTAATTATAAATTTGCACTACGAATCGTTTTTTTAATTGAATAATGCAAAAAACTATGTCTCTTTTTTGCAACAAATCGAAATTATAGTTATTACACCTTAAATTGTCCGTCTATCTATATAGTTTAATATAGCGTGCTTTAGATACTAAAATGGATTAATTATGACGATCTATTAATTTAATTATATTATTGTAATTATTTCATATATTTTATTTTAATAGGTAGATTCTTATTCTCTGTGTTTAGATTTAATTATCTAATTGCAGACGCCTTCATAATTGCCAATACAATATCTTTTTTAAATTTTTAAATAACATTAACTAATATTGCTTTTTCTTATTATATTTAGTATAATACTTATACAATGTACCAAAGACAGTAACGGGTTATTAATAACCTTAATTATGTTACCGAGGTTAATATCATCATAAATGTATTAATTAACCTCATGAAAATTTTGATTTTTCTGAGGTTTTTGTTTGCATTGTAATTTTATATGGAGGTGAAAAGAGATATGAAACCAATCATCGTTGAAAAACAAACGCATATTAAAGAAATATCAAAATGAATTGATGAATCAAAATCATTTGTAATCTTTGAATATCACGGTTTAACTGCAGTTGAAATGGCAGGATTAAGAAACGCTCTACATAGTTCAAACTCGAGATTATTTGTTCTAAAAAACAATATAACAAAACGAGCTTTAAATAAGTCTGGCATTAAATATTTTGATAAATCATTAAAAGGTCCTAACGCAATCGCATTTGCTAAAGATGATGAAATCGCTGCAATTAAAGCTGTTGCTGAAATGGCAAAAAACCACGATTTCGTAACAATTAAAGGTGGCTATTTAGAAAAAAAATTCATTGATGCTGATAAAGTTAAAGAACTTTCAAGCATACCCGGTCGAGAAGGCCTATATTCAATGTTATTATCTTGCTTCACTGCACCAATCCGTAACTTCTTATATGGAGTTAAGGCTGTAGCTGAACAAAAATAATAACATATAAATAATAAATTAACATAAGGAGAAAAACCATGGCAAAATTAACTAAAAAAGATATTATCGCAAGTCTAAAAGAAATGACAATTTTAGAACTTAACGATCTAGTAAAAGCAATCGAAGAAGAATTCGGTGTTTCAGCAGCTGCTCCTGCAGCTGCTGCGGGACCAGTAGTAAACGAAGCGCCAACTGAAGTAACAGTTAAATTAACTGACTTCGGAACTAACAAAGTTGGAGCTATTAAAGCATTCCGTGCAATTACTGGCTTAGGCCTAATGGAAGCTAAGAAAGCTGTTGAATCATGTCCATCAGTTATCAAAGAAGACATTAAACCTGAAGAAGCTGCTGACATCAAAAAAGCATTTGAAGAAATCGGCGCTAAAGTAGAAATCAAATAATTTAAATTTATTTTACTTTTAAAAACTACCTAATTAATTCATTTTGATCAGGTAGTTTTTTTTATTTCAAAAATTATAAATAATTTATTATTTATTTATATATAGTAAAGTAAAAAAAATAAAAATCCCGTTTTTATGCGTTATAATGTAATTGCGTAATCCTTTACAGTTATGTGGGAAACGTGTTTGTTGAGATGTTTATCATTGTTGTACTACCAATTAACAAATATATTAATTTTAGGTGGCTATTAGTTATAAAGATACTAAAATAAAATAGTTACTAAGAATAAATATTATCAGTCCACTTTTGTGTATGATTGATAGAATCCACTTTAATATATTCATTACAGTATTAATTCACAGCATTAAAATTGAACCATATAATTCTCTTTTTATTTGATTTACACCTTCAACGGCATGGGCCTCACAATTATATAAATGAAGCGCAAGTTTATAAATTAATGATCATTAATTCTTTATGAAAGCAAGATATTTGGAACCTGGCCGGGGATGGATATCTTGCTTTTGCACGTTATGTACTCATAATAATTGATATTAAATGTTGCAACGTTTATTTTATTTGATAAACTTATTATATTGTAATAAAGGATAGGTAAAATTTATGGGATTATCAAAATCAAAAGAAAGTGTAAATATCGGGAGTGATTATCAAGAAATCACAATCAACCGTTTATTAGGTTTAGAAAGCTCAACGACATTTGATTTAATGTATTTGGTTACTAATTTCTTTGAACAAACTAACTCAGCAATCGACAATTTATATTTAGATTATGAAAGTAATAACGACAGTATGTTTGTATTTCCTAATAAAACTGATTTATACACTGCTGCTTGGGTCAAAAATTTATATATGGCAAACATTATGATTGTTGATTTTTTAGAAAACGGCGGCACCTTTAAACGAACACAGGATATTAAAGACATTCACTATAATAAACAATTAGTAGATCTTAAAGCCTTTATCGCTTGCTTCGGACGTTTAATTAAAATCTTAAAGGAAAACCTACCGGAAACAAGCTATAAGGAAATTAAGGAACAATATCAAATTGACAAGCAATTGGAATCATTAGTTATTGTTGAAGAACACATTACCCATACTGATCAAAATCTATTAAAAGTTTTAGATACAGATTTAAATCGATATGAAACCTTATATGATAGTGACTTTGGCGACTTGCCAGATATTAAAGATGTTAAAGCGTACGACACTAATGAGGAAATTCACGATGCCATCAATCGAGCGGAAGAAGATATTAAAACAATCGATGAACCTGGCGTGGAAGAAGATGTGCTGAGTCATATTTCAAGCGCTACTAAAGAAATCGATGAAATTGACGTTAGTCAATTTGGGCCTAAAAAAGCTAAATAGGGAAACAAAAAAACTAGATATTTATCTAGTTTTTTAATTCTTTTATAATGTTTTAAAACATTAATATAAATTACGCTAATCGATTATGTTTCTTAAGAGTTTTTAATGTTCTTGCTGAAACTTTAACTTTTTTAGTTTTTCCTGGACCATCTTTAATAGTCACTTTTTGTAAGTTTAAGTTTCATTTTCTCTTAGAATGATTCATAGCGTGTGATCTGGTGTTGCCACTAAGTGGACCTTTACCAGTAATGTCGTCTTTTCGTGCCATAAATTTACACCTCCACAGTTTAATATTTGCTATATAATAATACATTATATATTCATATATTGCAAATACTTTCCAACATTTAGTTAAATTTTACTATTTCCATTTTTAAAGATTTATAATATAATTTATTACTACGTAGTATATGTAATGCATATAAACAAACTAGAAGCACAACTCGAGGGGAATATATGAAACAATCTCTAACAAAATTTAGTAACGATATTATTAGAAAATTAATTAAAGTGTCAGCGAGTCAAATAGCAGGCATTAATGAAGGCGATTTAAGCGACGATGATATTGTCGTTGGCGATAATTTTATTTCTGTTCAAGTGACTATATCACAAAATATTATCAATATAAAAAGTGTTACGCTCGAACTCCAAAAGAAAATATATTTTGTTTTAAGTAATCAAATGGATAGTGAAGAATTAGTGGTTGATATAACCGTAAGGAATTAAAGGTAATAATATGAAAACGATAAAAGTAGAACTTTTTAAACGAATGTTATTCGGTGGTGGCGCAATCATTGAAAAACAATATGAATATATTAACGACCTTAATGTATTCCCGGTGCCAGATGGTGACACTGGTACCAATATGAAAGTTACGGTATTAGGTGCCTTAGATACTATTAAAGAAATTGAACCATTAGACCCAAGTGTAATTGGGCAAAAGTTTTCACGTGGTTTATTGATGAGCGCTAGAGGTAATTCAGGGGTTATTTTTAGTCAAATCATTAAGGGTTTTGTAAGTACTTTTGCTGAAGGCTCAAATGAAATAACCATTCCCCAATTAGTGCAATCATTCGACATGGCACGAGAAATGTCATATAAGGCAGTGGCAACGCCGGTCGAAGGAACAATTTTAACAGTTATTCGAGTTACAAGTGAAAAAATATTAGCACATAAAAAATTCGAAAGTATTGAGGAATTGTTTTCTGTCGCTCTGAAAGAAGCTCTAATTATTCTAGAAAAAACCCCAGAAATGTTAGAAGAATTAAAAGAAGTTGGCGTTGTTGATTCCGGTGGTTATGGTTTATGCTGTTTTTTGGAAGGTATGAATGCAGTTCTAAATAACAAAATGAATGACTTAATCAATCAAAAAATTGATAAGAAGGTCAACAAGAAAAGCGCTGTCGGTGATTTTGCTGTTCTTTCTAACAAACACGAAACCAATGAAGGTTTTGGTTATTGTTCTGAAGTCATTATGCAAATTGGAGCAAAAATCCAGCCCGATGATCACGATAAAGCAAAATTTGATCTTGATAATTTCCGCCGCCAATTAGAAAAAATCGGTAATTCATTAGTCTGCGTCCAAGATAGTGATATTGTAAAAGTGCACATCCATAGCATTGATCCGGGACAATTTTTAAAATTATGTCAAAAATATGGTGAATTTGCTAAGGTTAAATTTGAAAATATGACTAATCAATTTCATGAAAACATGGAACGTCGTGGAATTATTATTGCTAAGCCAAATGAAGATACATCACTAACTGAAAAGCCAGCAATTATTATTACAGTTCCTTCTGAAAAAATTGCTTCAATTATGAAAGAAGATTATTCTTTAAAATATACAATTAATACAGAGACCAATGGAAACCCTTCAATTCAAGATTTTCTTAGAAAAATACAAGAAACAAAATCGCGTTCGGTTTATATAATCACCGATGATTCTAATATTATTTTAGCAGCAACACAAGCAGCGGATATTGCTCGTGATAATATAAACGTTATCATTATTCCTGGCAAAAACATTTTCGAAGCACTAATGGCTGGGTTAGCTTATCAACCAAATCTTGATTTTAATATTAATACAAGAGAAATGACAAAAATAGCTAGAAATACAGTTTCTGCAATGGTTTCAACTTCAATTAAAAACGTTCAATACAAACATATCACAGTAAAGAAAAATGATTATATTGGAATTTTAAACAAGAAGGTTTTAGTGAGTAATCGCGATGAAGAAGCGGCTGTAAAAGAAACCGTTGATAAATTAATGATGAAAATTAAACAACCGGATATAGCAATGTTGTTTTATGGTCAAAATGCTAGTATTGAAGTTGTCAGAAATATTGAAAAATATATCAACGAAGTATATGGTTGTTATTGTGAAGTAAGAGATGGTAATCAAAAAGTTTATAGTTATTACATTGGTTTACAATAATTAAATAAGGAGTATTATATGAAGTTAGCAATAGATGTCATGGGATTTGAAAATAATATCGATGAAGCCATTAAAGCCAGTCGAGACTTTATTAAGAAACATAAAGATGTTTCGCTTGTCTTAGTTGGGAATGATCAAATTATTAAAGATAAGATGTTTCCGACTGATAAATTTAGTGTGGCGCCCGCAAGTCAAGTGGTTTTACCAACCGATAGCTTGTTGGTGGCACGACGTAAAATTGACTCTTCAATGGTTGTTGCAGCTAAGCTTGTGAAGGACGGGAAAGTAGATGGTTTTCTAAGCGCAGGTTCAACATCAGCTTTTGTTTCGACTGTATATTCAGTTTTTGGCTTAATTAAGAACGTTGATAAGCCAGGCTTCATGCCTTGAGTTCCTTCAACGGATGGAGTTGGTTTCAATTTATTAGATGTTGGTGCTTCACCAATCTGTACACCTAAGGATTTACATAATTTTGCTAAAATGGCGAAAATTTACGTTGAGAAAGCGCGTCACATTGATAATCCAAGAATTGCGATTTTAAACATCGGGACAGAGGAGTACAAGGGTTTAGATCTACACCGCGAAGCTAACAAGTTATTAAAAGAAGATAAATCATTAAATTACATCGGTTTTGTTGAATCAAGACGAATTATGAATGGCATCGTCGACATTGTTGTTACCGACGGATACAGTGGTAATCTAGTTTTAAAAGCTTGCGAGGGAACTGGAAAAGCTCTAATGCACACAATTAAAGATGCTTATAAAAAACCGATAAATTATTTAGGGGCATTATTTTCGCTTGGAATGATTCGAAAGATGAAACATACATTTGATTATAAAAACCATTCTGGCGCTTTTGTTTTAGGGTTAAATTACGTAGCTGTTAAGACGCATGGTTCGGCTGATGCTAGACAATTTTATAGTTCATTACAAATGTTATATGATTGTGTTGATGCAAATGTATTAAATGATATTAAAACAGAGATGGAAACCAACAATGGATAAACAACAGGAAATTTTAAACGAAATTTTAAATAAGTTCGATATTACAATCACTAGACCAAGTATATATATTGAAGCTTCAACCCATAATTCTTATTCTAACGAGCACAATAAAAATTATAATTATCAAAAATTAGAATTTTTGGGTGATTCAATTGTTAATTGAATCGTAAGTGAATTTCTTTATAATCAAAAAATGAGTGAAGGCGATATGAGCAATAACCGTTCACGCATTGTACGTTCAGAAACAATGGCTAAAGCTAATAAATATTTGGGCCTTGAGGGTGCTTTATATTTAGGACACGGAGTAGAAAAAGAAATTTCACAAAAAATTTTAGAAGACACCTTCGAAGCTTTTATTGGAGCGGTAACATTAGATGCAGGAATCGAAGCAGCCAAGAAAATTATCTACGGAACAATAATTCATTTTTTTAACAACCATGAATTAGATCACATGATAAATTATAAAACCTTATTTCAAGAAGCCGTTCAACAAACGAGTCAACGCGATATAAGCTATCGCCAGGTAGAATGTTTGGATGGCAATAAGAAAGTTGAACTTTGATACAATAAAATGAAATATGGTGAAGGCGAAGGTAGGAAATATACCGATGCTGAGCAACAAGCGGCTAAAAACGCGTTAGCTAAACTGAATTAAAAATTTATAGTATAGCAATCTAAATTAATAAAAATATGCAACCCCGTAAGGAGTTGCCTTTATTTTATATTTGTAAACACAAAATACGTATTACAACACATTCATATTATAGTATAATTATAAACATATATACTTTTGTATATAAACAAAACAAATTAAGGTGATAAAATGATATTTTTAAAAAAGTTTCACGCATACGGGTTTAAATCTTTCGCTGATGAATTGAACTTAGAGTTTAATCATCCGATGACAGGTATTGTAGGACCCAACGGATCAGGTAAATCGAACATAGTAGACGCATTAAAATGGGTGCTTGGTGAGCAATCTATCAAAAGTCTACGGGGAAGTGATAAAACGAATTTAATTTTCATGGGTTCAAAAGGACGTCAAGAAAGTAAGTTTGCTGAAATTACATTAACCTTTGATAATTCTAACAAAGTATTACATTACGATGGGGATGAAATTTCAGTTACTAGAAAACTTCATCGTAACACTGGCATTAATGAATATTATATTAATGGGCAACCATCGCGACTTCGAGATATCCAGGAAGCTTTTTTAGACACAGGTCTAAGTAAAGGCTCTTTAGGAATTATTAGCCAAGGGACAGTAAATTGATTTGCTGAATCAAAGCCACAAGACAGAAGAAAAATGTTTGAAGAGGCCGCTGGAATTGGGCGATATTCTAAGAAGAAAGATGAATCACTACGACATCTAGTAAGAAGTGAAGAGCATCTAAATCGAATTTTAGATATTGTTAATGAATTAGAAAAAGATTTAAAAAAATTAAATAAGCAAGCTGAAAAAGCTAAAATCTTTAAAGAGAAAAGGAAACAATTACAAGACATCGAAATTACAATTTTGGTTAGAGACATTAGTCATCTTAAAATGCAAGTTACCCAATTAAAGGAAAAATTAGATGAAGCAACAAGCCAACGATCACAATTTGAACCTGTCGTTAAAGAAGTTAAACAAAAATTAGAATTTGCTAAACAAAAAGAAGAGTCTGCTGACCAAGATGCAACTAACTATAATCGTGATATGCACGACATTAATGAAAAAATAAACACCGCTGAAAAAAAGCAGATGTTAATTCACTCTAGACTTAATGATGATTTATCGAGCGATAACGAAGCTACTAAGGCAGCTGCTTATGAACAATTAATCATTTCTTTCAAAGTAGATATTAAGGAATTAGAAGAGCGTCTAGAAGAGCTTGATGTTCAAATTGAAACATACGATGAGATCGTTCAACAATTAGATACTAAACGAAATAATTTCAACGGTGAGGTAAATGCTTTAAGTATTGCCTTAGCTGAAAATAGAATGAATCTAAAATTTATTCAACGTGAAATGGAACGCCAAAATAGTAGAAATGCTGGAGTGCGTGCAATATTAGATAACCGGGCAGCACTAAATGGAATTTACGATACAGTAATTAATTATTTAAAAGTTGATAAGAAATTTGAGATGGCAATTGAAACGGCACTAGGAAGAAGCTCTAGCAATATTATTGTTGAAGATAGTACCGCCGCTAGAAATGCTATTATGTTTCTAAAAAAGAATCGTGCAGGGAAGGCGACTTTCTTACCTTTGCGTGACATTAAGGAACGAAATGTTCGAGCTGAACATTTGGATGTATTAAATGAATTAGAAGGATTTATCGGCGTTGCCTCTTCACTAGTTACAATAGAACCTAAATTGAAACCCATCACTGAAGCTTTATTAGGGAATACGATCATATCAGATGATATCGATAAAGGAATTAGACTATCTAAATACACTTATCAGATGTACAAGGTTATTTCGCTTGAAGGTGATATTATTATGCCTGGTGGAGCGATGACTGGAGGTTCAAATAATAAAACCGGAATAAGTACGTTAAACATTGAAGAAAAGCGGAATGAAATGGAAGCGGTTGTTAGAGAACAAGAAGATAAATTAACCACTCTTAAAGTGGAACAAGAAAAAGTAACGGCTGAATACAACGAAACTTTTGCTAAGTTAAATCAAAAGAAGTTTAGTCAGGAATCTTATAATAACCAATTAGAAAATAACAATAAAATGGTTACTAAACACGTTACTGAATATGAAGCTTTAACAAAACAATCGTTTGACGATAAATCTGTAAAATTAGATAGTAAATCTTTGGCAGAAGAATTAAATCTTTTAACAGGCCGCCGTGATAAGATTATGGAAAATTTAAATGTTGCCCAACAATCTAAAACTAGTTATCGAAGTCAAGTTGTAGATTATGAAGGACGTCTTGAAGACATGCGAATGCAATTAGATAAATTACGTGAAGCAGTCTTTAGTTCAGAACAAAATATTACTAAATGTAATAATGGGATTGAAATTAGTAAACAACGAATTAACGAAACTTATAAGATGACGGTTGATTTTGCAGTTGAAAACTATAACAATGATTTACCAATGTCCGAACCTCAAGCTAGAGAAATCATCCGTACCCTAAAAGTTGAAATTGATGCGCTAGGTAATATTAACTTAGATGCTGTACAAGAGCTAGAAGAAAAACAAGCTCGACACGATGAAATGGCTAAAGAAAAAGAGCAATTAGAAAAAGCCGTTAGCGATATAAGAGCAGCAATTAACGAATTAGATAAAAAAGCTAAAGAAGATTTCGCAAGAGTAATTGATAGCGTTAACGAAATGATTCCAACAACTTTTAAATTTTTATTTGGTGGTGGAACTTGTGCAATTAGTTATTCAGATCCAGAAAACATTCTGGAATCTGGAATTGAAGTTATGGCGCATCCGCCAGGCAAACGAGTTAGTAATCTAACATTGCTTTCAGGTGGTGAAAAGACATTGGTTGCTTTGTCGGTTCTATTTGCAATTTTAAAAATTTCATCTTTCCCACTTGTTATCCTTGATGAAGCCGAAGCAGCGCTTGATATTGCAAATGTTGAACGTTTTGCTAACATCATTAAAACAAACACTTCTGATACCCAATTCTTAATCATCACACACCGTCCTGGAACGATGAAAGAATGTGGGGAATTATTTGGTACCACAATGCAAGTTCGTGGGGTTACAAAGATGTTTACTGTATCGTTAGAACAAGCAGAAGATTTAACTAATGAAGAAGAAATGGGCAGCGAGGGATAATAAATGGCATTTTTTAAAAGTTTAATAGATAAAATCCATAGAAAAAAAGATACCGCTAAAGCTGTAAAAGATAAAAATATTGAAAATCGAATTATCAAAGTTGAAAATAAGCAGAAAGCTTTTGATAAAGGTTTGCATAAATCATCTACAAATTTAAGTCACGCAATAAATAATTTAGCTCATGATTTTAAAGAAATTGATGAAACTCTTTTTGAAAATCTAGAAGAGATGTTGATTTCATATGATGTAGGATACACAGCAACGACGAAAATAATTGATGCTATCCGAGCTGAAATTAAATTTCAAAAAGTTAAGGATGTCAAATTAATTAAGGCGATTATTGTCGATAAAATATTTATTTATTATATTCAAGATACTAATATTAATACCGACATTGATTTAGAAAACGGTCGTACTAATGTAGTGCTTGTGGTTGGTGTTAATGGTGTTGGAAAAACAACTTCAATTGCAAAAATTACGAAAAAATTTGTAGACGATAATAAAAGTGTTTTATTAGTAGCGGGAGACACTTTTAGAGCGGGAGCTGTTGAGCAATTAAAGGTTTGAGCAGAGCGTTTAAAAGTTGATATTATTCTCCCCGATAAACCAGGGCAAGAACCAGCCTCAGTTATTTATAAGGGCGTTCAAAAGGCATACAAGGATAAGTACGATTTAGTTATTTGTGATACCTCGGGACGATTGCAGAATAAAGTTAATTTAATGAATGAATTAAAGAAAATACATGATATCATTCATAAGTTTGATAAAACGGCACCGCACGAAACATTGTTAGTTCTCGATGCCACAACCGGACAATCAGGGCTAAACCAAGCAAAAGCTTTTAAAGAGGCGACAAACGTGACAGGGATTGTATTAGCTAAAATGGATTCGACCTCAAAAGGAGGCATCGTCTTAGCGATCAAAGACTTTTTTGATATTCCAGTTAAGTTCATTGGTTTAGGTGAACAATTGGACGATTTAGAACCATTTGATCTAGAACAATTTGTGATTGGAATTACAAAGGATCTAGAATTATAATGAAAGATATAATAAATATTGCTAAATTATTTGACACTTATGGTATGCTTTTAAGTGCAAAACAAGCAAAGTACATTGAATTGTATTATTTCGAAGATATGTCTTTAGCAGAAATTGCCAATCAATATAATATTTCTCGTGCGGCGATCCATGATGCAATTCATGTGGCAACAAAAGAAATAACAAGGTACGAAGCAGCTTTAATGATAGTTTCAAAGAGGGATCAACGAGTTGCTCTTTATGAAAAATTTGAAACAAATCCATTAGTTGTTGAATTGAGAAAAATAGATAAATAACACTTGTCTTATTGACAAATAAAACGAATTGATTTAAATTATAATATCAATTATAAATCGGTATATGGAGTAATTATTATGGTTAAATGTTTTTTTATAGAATTAAATCCTTTAATTCTAGACATGTCGTTAGTGCGAAGCCGCGCTTGAACATATGTTCACAATATTATGGAAGAAGAAAATATGAATGCTGACAAAATTGAATCAATTTCTAGCAAACATATTAAATTTTGTCATTGCTCAGATTTTACTATATACAAAGATTGAACACGGCTTGATAGTCAACTTCAAATTTGAATTTTAAAAGCTTATAAAATGAGTTATGAGCAAGCAATCAAAGAAATTAGAATCGATGATATTATTATTGGAGCCAAGGAACTTCTTATGGATATGCGAGAACATGAAGTTAAAATTATTCTTCTGAGTCGATCGTCCAACACAGAGAATATTTTAAAAAAATTAAGAATTAAAAAATATGTTGATGAAGTTGTAGAGGTCGATGATTCATTATCAATTAATAATGAATATTTTCTTGATCAAGCAACGCACTATAGTATGCTGCCAAGTGAATGTGTTTATTTATCAACTGAGCAAAAGAAAATCATTGAAGCAAATATTGCTGGATTTTATACAGTTGCAATAGGTACCGAAGATTTTGATGATGCCAAACCTAATTTAGTATATGATTACATTGATAAAGTCAAATATGAAAATCTAGTTTATTCATTCTATAGCACAAACAAAGATATTGAAGACGAGGAAATTTAAGTTATCTATACATAAAATATTTATTTTATGTTTTAATTAAATAACTTGACGAAAGGATATGAAAATGAAAAGTAAAATTAAATCTGCAAAAGCAATCCCATGAGATACTGTCTTAAAATTGGAAAAATTACAAATTGATCCACAAATTTTAAAGATGCATAGCGAACGTATTAACAAAGTGTTTAACAACGCTCCAGAAGAAATTAGAAACCAACAAATTCACAATATTGTTGTGCGAGATAATTTATTTAATAAAGCTATGGACATCATTACAACTTGTTATGAATTTGACATTAATGATGAAGACGTGAAGGCTTTTGAAGAAGCTGTTATTAAAAACTTTGGTGAAGAAAAACGAGATGTTTGTCATGAAATAGCTATTAAATTAGTTAAAAAAACATTAATTTTTCAAGATTTACAAGAAAAATTGGGCATCGTAATGGAAGATGCAGAAATCAAAAAAGTACTAGATGATTACTATCAAGCTACTAATAAACCCATTCGAGGCATCCTTGAAGACAAAGAAAAATATCAAGGCGCAAAATCAACTTTATTAGAGGAAAAAATTATTGCTACAATTATTCAAAAATTTCCTCGCGATTTAACTGTTTTGGAAGCTAATATGAAAAAAGCATATGAAGAGCATCAAAGAAAAGCAGCGACAAGTAAAGTTCAAGCAGAAGATGCAAAAAAAGAACAGGACACAACAGTCAAAACCAAATCTAAAAGAAAGTAGTGATATTTATGACGAATAAGAAATTTATTATTCAATATATTTTACTAAAAATATTAGCTAAGGAATTTTTGCCAAATAGCAAACTTCCATCGGAACATAGCATAGCTAAGAAATTTAAGTGTTCACGTATAACAGCGAGAACTGCTTATAGTCACCTAGAATCAATCGGGTTAATAGCTGCACAAAAAGGTGTAGGTTATTATATTAAAAAAAATGCTGATCAATTTTTATGATCATTGGGCGATTTAGCAAGTAATAGTGATGTGGAAATTAATAAAATTGATGATGAAAATATTAAAAATCAATTTAATTTTAAAATTAACCAACCACTTTATAAGATAGATTATTTCGACCAAACAGAAAACCATGAATTAGTTGCAACATCGTATTGATCTACAATTACATTGGAAAATGAACTTGTAGATGAAAAAACAAATAAAACATTATTTAAACCAATCGCACAAACTGGTGAAATTATTCAAAAAATAGAAGAAAAAGTTTCTTTCAAGAATTTTCCAGAATTTGATAGAATATCTAGCAAATTAGGTTATTCTAATAATGTTTATCCAGTTTCTTCTGCGGTAATAAGTTCAGATAGTGAAGCTCCAATAGCAGAAATAGTTGCTGTTGCTAGAAAAGAAAAATTTGTTTTTACTCGAAAAACTTACATGAGTATTTTTGATTAAAATTTAATATCAATTAACAAAGCGAAATAAAAAGTTAGCATTTACACAATGCTAACTTTTTATTTCTAATTAGATGATATTTTTGCCTTTTGGTTTTTGGAACGAATCGCTACTCCATACGATCCTTTTCAAGTGTGACACGAAACAGTTAGCGGCGTGTCGCGAATTTCAATTTTTTCAACAGGAATATGAAGTTGTTTATTCATAGTGTTTTTAATTCAATTAATTTCTTCCTCTGAAAGTCCTGTACTATAAATAAAAGCCTCTTGAATATCTTCCGCTTTTAAATTTCCAAAAATATCTTGAATATTACGGACAATCTTATCTATTGATGAATTATAATTTTTCGCAACGCCTGCAGCGTGATTACTGTATTCTGTTCTCATGATTGGAGAAACTTTAGCAATTTTTATTAATTTAACAATGGTTTTTGGTGCCCGCCCACTTTTCAAGAAGCCATCTAAAACTTTACATGTAATAAATGTAGTGCAATATTTGTGATAATTTTCTGCAATGTCTTTTAGTTTTGCAATATCCTCGTTGCCTTCATTTATTTCGTTTCTTAGACGAATTGATAAACTTTCAATGATAACTCCGATTTCACGAGTGTCAAAAACAAAAAGTTTATCAGGGAATTCTTTTTCCAAACTTTTTGCATGGACATGCTGGCTTGACATGCCATTAGAAATTGGTAACATAATGATTTGATCATATGTTTTAAATTCCTGGGTAAAAAAATCCTTTAGAACTTCTGGTGGGATTGTGCTAGTAGTAAAACTAAACCCTTTGTCGATTTGTGCTAACATCGAATCCATTGTGATTTCTGCATTATCATCAACAAACATTTGAGAGTCATTTCGAATTATATAAAAAGGAATAATTTTAATATCGTATTTAGTAGCATTCGCCTCTGAAATGGTGTTGCTTGAATCTGTTACTATAAGTATTTTCTTTGACATTATTTATTCCCTTTATTTTTTTTGTTAGTTATATAAAATTAATGTTATCTATATGTAATTATTATATATCGCATAATTTTAATGTATCATAATAATATAGTAAAAGTTTAAGATTTATTATATTTTATTCATATTCGGAGTTTGATAATGTTAAATAAGATAGTTTTAGAGGGCGAAGTTATTAGAACCTCTTGAGGTTCAGATGAATCAAAGGGTTTTTTTGTAACGATTAAACAAGTCCGTAAATTCGGTAATTTTCAGCAAACAGATAATTTTAATATATTTGCAAACAAACCGTTTGCTAATGAATTAGAAAAGAATGCAACCGTTGGTGAAAATTTAGCCATTGAGGGAGTTCTGCGAACTTCCAAATCAAAGAGTGGCGAATCGAAAGTTTCTATTGAAGTAACGCAAATCATTCATGAAACTATTTCGGAACGAACAGTTCAGTTGATGATAGATTAAAGAGGGTTATATTTTGGAATATATAAATGCAGTAGAACTAACCGGTGTTATTTCACGGGTCGTTAAAACAGATAAAGAAGCTATTTTTTGTCGTATTAACCAAGATGTTGATCACGACGGAACAGCCTATAAAAAATATTTTAAAATTTATGTGAGTCCAGAATCTAGCGCGATTCATCATCTTTTTGTTGACGGCAGTGTATTGCATGTCAAGGGATTTTTATCAGTTTTCAAATCACAATACGGTATTAAGACAATCGTTCAAATCGAAGAAGCAACAAGTTTTAATAATAATTAAAATATTATTTACTTTTTACGATAAAATAATATAGTAAAATTCAATGTTTAAAACATTGAATTTATTATTATAAATTTAAGGATAGTAATTATGGAATTCAATAAAAAACTAAATCATAGTGCTGCTCATATAATGGCGTATGCATTGACTAAAATGTATCCCGGTATTAAATTATCAATCGGGCCTTCAATTGAAGAAGGGTTTTATTATGACTTTGCTTCGACCGATGTTATTTCAACAAAAGATTTTCCAAAAATTGAAAAGCAAATGAAAAAAATAGTGTCAGGCGCGTATCCTTTTGATCGTGGCGATTGAAGTAAAAAAGAAGCTTTAGATTTTTATAAAGATAATAAATATAAAAGCGCAATTATCGAATCCTTAGATTCAAACACGCCAATTACTTTCTATAAATGTGGAGAATTTATCGATTTGTGTAAAGGGCCTCATATTGAAAATACAAAGAACGTTAAGTTTTTTAAGTTATTGAATACAGCGGGTTCATATTGAAGGGGTGATGCTAAAAATGACCACTTTACTAGAATTTATGGAATTGCTTTTTCTACGCAAAAAGAATTGGATGACTATCTAGTTTTATTGCAAGAACGTAAGGAAAGAGATCATCGAAAAATTGGACAAGATTTAAAACTATTTACTTTTGATAGATTGGCAGGGCAGGGTTTGCCAATATGGTTACCTAATGGAACCGTGATTAAAAACGAAATTCAAAAATTTATAGGAGAATTAGAGTTTAAATATGATTTTAAACCGGTCCAAACTCCTATTTTAGGTAATATCGAATTATACAAAACTTCAGGACACTACGAACACTACGAGGAAAATATGTTCCCATTAATGGAAGTAGATAACGAAACATTGGCGTTACGTCCGATGACTTGCCCTCATCACGTCTTGGTATACAAGCATGAACCCCATTCTTATCGACAATTACCAATTCGTCTATGCGAACACTCAATGTTGCATCGATACGAGTCGTCAGGCGGCTTAACGGGGATGGAAAGAGTGCGAGCTATGATTTTAGAAGACACGCATATTTTTTGTCGTGCTGATCAAGTGAAGCAAGAAATCTTAAACAGTTATAACATTATTAAAGAAGTTCACGAAGGTTTGGGGTCAACGATTCATCAAATCGATTTATCACTTCATGACCCGAATGATACAAAAAAATTCCATGATGACCCAGAAATGTGGAAAAGTGCTGAGGAAGCCCTAGAGGAAGCTTTAAAAGATAATAAAATTTCTTATAAGAAAATGGTTGGTGAAGCAGCCTTTTACGGACCTAAAATTGATTTTCAAGTTAAAACCACTTTAGGGCGAATTATTACCGTTTCAACAATTCAATTAGATTTTCTAATGCCTTCAAAATTTAACCTAAGCTATGTAAGCAAAAGTGGAGAAGATGCTCGGCCAGTTATGATTCACCTTGGTATCATTGGAACATATGAAAGATATTTGGCTGTTCTATTAGAACAAACCAAAGGTATTTTACCATTGTGATTAGCACCGCAACAAATTCAGATTATTCCAATTAATAATGAATTTCATTTGGGAGCAGCTGAAAAATTAGCAAAACGGCTTAAAAAAATAAATATGCGAGTTAGCATTGATAGTCGAAACGAACGTTTGGCTAAAAAAATAAGAGAAGCTCAAATGCAAAAAATACCTTACCAATTAGTGGTGGGAGATGATGAAATTAAAAATAGTAATTTTGTAACTTACCGCGAATACTCACAAAAAGATAATGTTACTATTTCTTTCACCGAATTTACTAAAATGCTTAAAAAAAGAATCAAGGCAAAAAAATAATGGCAGAAAAAAATTCCAAATTATTTGTTTTTGATGTTGATTGTAATTCGTTATTAACAAGTATTTCAAATCTAGAAAGTAAAAAATTAGCATTAGTGATTAAGTCAATTAGCAATTCACAATATGTATCTTTAATGACTCGCTCTAATTTGGCTAACGCTAAAAAACTAGCGGATGAAATAGGTTTAGAAAATGGTTATTTAATTTGTAATGACGGAGCTCTTATCTACGATATAGAATCCAAAAGTGTAATTTATGCAAACCAATTATCTGAGTTTCAATTAAATGCGGCGAGCCACATCGCTAGTATAAACAATTTTTTAGTTATTGCTCAATCAAATACTCAGTTGATAGCTTACTCGTTAAATCTGGCGGTATCTATCATTCAAAACAATAAATTATTTAAGAACATTGAGATATCATCTCATTATGGTTTATATTTAGAACGATTAAAAGAACGTGCTATATATTCAATTCAATTGTGATCGTCTGAATATAATAAATCAGATTACAACGAGGTACTTACACGAGTTACCAAGGGGCTTAAAGAATATGAGTTAGAGGCTCGTTTATTTAACGACTATAATATTTCAATGACAGCGACAGGTTCTTCAAAATACCAGGCCTTAGTATGTTTAAAAGAATTGCATCCAAATAAATGAAATCATGAATTTTATATTTCAGTTAATGAATTTGACAAAATTTGTTTAGAAAATGTACAATCAACTTTGGTTGACCAAGATCAAAATGAAGAAATTAAAAATAAGGCAGTGTTTGTTAGTTCTACAGATAACGATAACGGCATTGAGGATTGGCTTTGAGAAAATTCATATATGTGAAAAGTTGAAACAACCAATAAAAATAAAACATCTCCTATTTAAAACAAATAAAAAATATTTTATGCACGATGTAATAAAAGCTACTAATTGAAACAGATTAGTAGCTTTTTTAATTGGTCAGACTTTCACTAAATATATTTACAATTTAGATGATATTCATTCGTAAACAGGGTTTAATTTCATTATCAAATACCCCGAAAGTTATTTGAGGAGACTTGAGAAAGGATGCGATAATTGCATTGGAGGAATTCTCAAACTATTGTTCTCATTTGTTTAAAAATATTTAACACTTCTGGAAAAGATGCCGAAAGCATTGCTAGTTAAAAAATTGTGAATTAAATAAAAATTTACATCATTTAAAAATCCATTAATTGCAACAAACATATTGCTTAAGATTATGATTAAATGAATTAAGTCATAGATAGTCTGCTAATAGGAAAAAATCTACTAGGTGATATAAACTAGCTAAGTAAAAACGGACAACTCCAAACTATAACTCCACATGTTTTTTCATTTTATTTTTTTCGTATTCTTATCATTTTTTCTTAGTTTTTCTTATTGGTTTACCGTTCTTACTCAATTTACTAGATACAGTAGATCGACCGCTAACATATTTACCGTGGTTGATGTTTTTAACATTTCTTTGTGGGAAACGATCAGTAGTATGAGGTTTGCCTTTGGGTGGGATACCTCTGATAGTATTATTTATGGATTTTTTTGAACTTTGATATCGAGTGTTTTGACTATTATGTGATTTAACTTTAGTAATATTTATTGGGACACCTTTTGGTTTTTGGTTTCCTGAAGGCGCCTTCTTTTTAAATGGATTCTTAACATCTAGTGAATAAGATTTTAAAGCACCATATTTTGTAGAGGTAGATGTTTTAGTATATTTGGGTGAAGTACTATGATATTTTGGCGCATAGCTACTTTGTGCCTTTCTTCCATCATGTTCAGGAGGTAATAATTTTTTACTTTGTGGATAAATAGTTTTATTGATTTTTTTAAGATTGTTCCCCTTTTGAGAGGGCATTTTCATTTTTCTATATGTTTTAATTTTATTAGGTTTAAAATAGATAATATTTTTTTTCTTATAAAAATAGTAAAATAGCAATGATAAAAGTAAAATGAAACATAGAGCCCCGATAACACCACCAATAATAGCACCAAGATTATTGCTCGATCCATTATTTGGCTTTGGAGTTGGCTTTGGAGATACACCTTTTTTAAATCCTGTATAAGTTTTTTTAGAACTTACCCCGTAAGAACTATAAGTAAAGATAAAATATATAGTTACTTCGCCTGTGCTAGCATTTTGTCCTGTTGTAAGCAAACCCTTATCTTTTATATCGTCATAATTAATAATATATTTGCTAGCCTTAACACCATCGATTTGATCGGGATAATACCCTTTGTTTTGACTGGTATCATTCTCTGCTCACTTAACTTTAAGCTGAGCGTCGTCTATTGTTCTAGCGGTTTTAGCAGTAGATAGGGTTGTTGAATCAACGCTAGCCTTGAAAGGAG
>JAACJW010000030.1 GCA_021378525.1 Ureaplasma sp. Hg2
ACATTAGGTGTCAAAACAGTTGTAATTCCTGAAGAACGCGCTGGTGAACAAGTTGCTTTCCAAGTTGCTAATAAAGGATTTAATATCTATCGAACAGGTTTTGATTATGTAATCTTTAGTTTAGTTGTTAGGGATGAAAAAATTATTGGCTCGTCCGTTGAAGAAATTAATAAAGCAGTTGATTATAAAATTATTGCAATTAAAAATAGTAAACCAAACTCTTCAACCCTTTTCAATATAAAGGATTATGTTGTTCAAAAAATGGATCGGATTTATATTATTGGAGATATTAAGAAAATTAATACGTTTAAAACTAATATTTTAAGTAGTAAGAGTAAATAAAAAAGTCGCTGTAAAAAGCGACTTTTATTATAAAATGGCAGGGGTGGCAGGACTTGAACCCACAACACACGGATTTGAAGTCCGTAGTTCTACCAATTAAACTACACCCCTATCCATTAATAATTATAAGAATAAACTTGTAATTATCAAGGTTTATTTATTTTTTTGCATTATCAAAGGCGTCTGCAAGTTGTTTTAGTGTCTTGATTTCCATCAAAACACTGTCATCTAATTGGACGTTAATTTTTTCTTCAATCTTAATAATTAAATCCATTGTTGCCAATGAATCGATACCGACTTCTTTTAGCGTTGCATCAAGTTTGTTCTTATTTAACTTGATGTTGTTTTCTTTTGCTACTTCTAAAATAATATCTAATGATTTCATAATATCTCCTCTAAATATAATTATTAACCAAAGTTATTTCAACTTCGTCATAATACTTATTTATTGTATCATTATAATTATTTTTTGTATCAAATCATCAAACTATGTCTAATTCAAGGGCAGTCTTATTATCCTTCAATAAATAATGGATATCTGTGATAAGTTTGCTAGTTTTATTCTTAAATTGGTCTTGATCTAGAATGATACTTTTACAAAGCGCTTCCATTTTTTCATTAATCAATTGCTCATCAAAAGTGATTTTAGTATTATTAGCAATAGCTTTAAGATAATTAGTGATATCTCTTAAACTTTCACTATTGTAAAATGATGTAGCCAAACTAACCCTTTGCATCCCAGCGCTTTCATGAACGTTGTTATCGTGGTCTATAACTGTTGTCGAACTATTTTCACCATAACTTATCACTAGCGCTGTTGTAATCGCTGCACAACCTAGAATTCCTGCTAGAGCACATGAAATGATTGTGGTCTTTTTTCTACTCGTCATACTATGCCTCCTTAAATGAATCTATTTGTTTAAAATTTTTTGAAACGCTATAAAATTTATAAAGCCCCGCTTCGCCCCAAAGATCATCAGTATAATTAATTTTATGTTTAAGTGTTATCTTTCTTGATGCGCCCTTAGCTGAAATATCAAAAGTAATGAGATAATCAACCTTTGTTTTCCAAGGACTATAGAAACCATTGATGCCATCATCTTTGATAATGAAATCACCAGTTTCATAGTTATAGAGTGTATTGAAATCTAAATCTAATGAAAAATGATCTAAGTCATTGTAAATATTTTTATCTTGATATTCAATTGTTTTACTTTCTTGTGAAACTAAATTTACATAAGAAATTTGATAATTAATATTTCGGATACTAAAATGTAAATTAGGTTCTGCTTCAAAAGATGCAATGTGGTCGACATTATGCAACGGCGATAGATGTTCGTAATTCATGCAGTTATAGTAAATGATTGAACCTGAGCCAATTCAATCTAAACTATCGCTAAAATTTATTTCACCGTGATAATCAGAGACTATCTGACTATTAGTGTAATTAAAAACGTTACTATCTTGCAATTGTTCAAACTCCGTGACAAATAAACTAACATCACTATTTGAAACATCTTCACCAAAATCATACCCATCACTTATATAATCACGATTAAAATGAAAATGATAGTTGCAAACAAATTGATCTTGATCATGCGTTTCAACAAAGTAAGGAAACTCATTCTTGTTAATATAAAAATTAGCTAAGAAAACATATTCGTCCCTATCGCGGTCTTCAACCCTAACAAGGGGTACTTTATCGATTTCTCCAAACTCGAAAATATAATCGATAGATAAACATCCACTTGGTATATTAATCGGTTCTTGCACTTTAATAATCATTTCAGTACTAAATTTGAAATTATCATACTGTTCACTAATTGAAGTGTTTAATGAAGTTAGTTCTTTAATCATCATTGTAAATATCAACCATATCTGTTAAATCAACAAAGTTTTTTTTAACCACTTTAAAATTAACATGTTTGCTATCAAATAAATTATTGGCAAAACTAAAATCATTAGAAATATTGACGGTTTGTTCAATATTGTTAATTCTAAGCACAAAAGCTAAATGATAATCACCATTCCCTGCAATAATGCTACTTAAACCACTTTCTTTTGCTAATGTTTGAAAGCCATCGTTTTGAATGATTAAATTATCATTAATTTGATAAGTTAATTTTTTGATATTTAAATATTTATGAAGATCATGATAATCATATTTAACACAACTATCCAAATCATTGTTTAAGTAAAAATGAAATTCTCCATCAACCTCAGTTACATCAAAAGGGGTATCAGACTGCAAACTAAATAAATCATGAATTACCGTGAAATTATCTAGATCTAAAAATGACGGAGTGCGATATTTAATTGTAGTTGTTTTATTACCCGTGTTATTTAATTGATCAATAATATTGATATTAGCTTGGTTGTCATTAATAAATGAAATATTATTATATTTAAACTCTTGATCATAAAGGGTGTTTTCAACGTCAGCAATAAAATCACTATCAGATTCTTCTGTATCATCGATTTCATATTGGCTCGCTAATGCTGTATTAAAAGTGAAATAAGTACTAAAGTTGATAAATTGTTGATAGATTGGATCATCAAAATAATCGTATTCGCTGATATTAAATAAATAACTACTATGATATTTAAAAGTATTTAAATCATCGCCTTCTTTGACACTTGTTTGAAGGCAAGCAATATTTGTAATTTTAGCAAAACTAGTAACATAATTAACGTTGATTAATTGATCTGGCAAATTAAAATCACCCTTCATTACAAAATCGGTGTTAACCGTTCAAAAGTCACCATCGATTTCAACTGATGTTTCAATATTAGATATTTGGCACGCCTGAAAACTATAAGATTCTTTAGCTTCGTGAATGTAATATTCCATTTTTAAAAAATGCAGTTAACAAATTCCTGAACAGCTTTTCTCTTTTTAAAATAGAAGTTTGAGCTACTATAAGGAAGCTGATTATAATTTAGTTTATCAATATAAATTGAAATTAAAATTTTGCGTGCTGCTAATGATAAATGATTTAAAATATTATCAACATATTTGATAAAAGCGATTTCCTGTGACGCTGGTGGTGATGTTTCAATAACTTTACCATTTAGTTTTTCTAATGCCACTACATTATTAAGACGTAATTTAATAATGAGATATTTACTAAAAATCCTTTCAATTAAGACAATGTTATTTTTATTTGAATGTTCCATTGATTTACCTCCACTTAAAACTAACAAGAGAGGTAATAAAAATCTTAAAAATTATAAAAAAAAGACGAGCTAATATGCTCGTCCAAAAATTACTAATTTAGTTGCTTTTTGATTTGTAAAGAAACATTTTCCTTTAACGTTATCCTTAATAATACAACGGGGTGTAATGCCCGTTAATTGTTTTAATTTAGTTTCATCTTCAATTGTTCCAGCTCAATAAGCAGAAGCTAATTTTTTGTCTTTGATTGCTGCTTTTAAACCTTCAATCGTATCAATACTAACAATACTATTATCTAATTGTAGTTTGGCACGTTTATAAATATTATCTTTAATATCAACCAGTAGTTGAGCAACAGTATTTTTAATTTCATCTAAAGCAACAAATTGTTTTTCTCCTGTGTCACGGCGACTAATAACGACTTTGCCTTGTTCTAAGTCTCTTGGACCAATATGAATTTGAATTGGTGTTCCAGCAATTTCGTGGTTAGCCGCTTTAAAACCTAAACCCTTATCGCTATCATCAATTTTAATCCGTAAGTCTTCCAAACTTTTAGCGACTTGACTTGTAATTTGTTTAACTTTAATGTTTTTTTCAGGAAAGACTGGGATGATAACGACTTGGGTCGGCGCCATCAACGGTGGTAAAACTAAGCCTTTGTCATCGGCGTGAACCATAATTAAAGCACCAATCAAACGTGTTGAAACGCCTGCTGAAGTTTGAAAAGCATAACTAAATTTATTATCTTTATTTTGAAATTTAATATTATATGGTTTAGCAAAAGATTGCGCTAAGTAGTGTGATGTTCCACATTGTAAAGCTTGACCATCTTGCATTAACGCTTCAATTGTAAAAGTGTTACTAGCGCCAGCAAATCGCTCACCTGCTGTTTTTTCACCAATGATTGTGGGAATGCATAAATATTGATTAACAAAATCATTATATAAATTGATTAAAGTCTTACTAAACTCATAGGCTTCAGTTTCGCTCGAATGGATGGAATGCATTTCTTGTCAATGAAATTCACTGTTACGTAAAAAAGGTCGGGTTGTTTTTTCTGCTCGCATGACATTACATCATTGATTAAATTTTAACGGTAAATCCTTGTGGCTATTTGTAATCGCACTAAAGTAATTACAAAAACTAATTTCACTTGTGGGGCGGATTACATATGGTTTATCAAGTACCTTATCGCCGATCTTTGTCACCATATATAATTCTGGTGCAAAGCCTTCAATGTGTTCTTTTTCCTTAGCAAATTCTTCATAGGGAATCAATAAAGGTAAACTAACATTTTGAATCCCAATTTTGGCAAATTCCTTATCAAGGATTACTTTGATCGATTCTCAAATAGCTCAACCATTTGGTTGAAAAACCATCGTCCCCTTGATTGAGCCATACTTAATTAATTTAGCGTTGTCAATTATGTTTGTATACCAGTCAGCAAAGTTTTCACTTCGTAAAGTAATTCGTTCGAATTTTTTCATTATTTTTTCCTCAATTTCGTTATTAATATTCTACAATATTTTTTACAGTTTTAACTATCTAAAATTATTTAACAAAATTCAAAATTTAATAAAACTAAAACAAGCATCCTCTTAATGTTGCTACATAAGATAAAAAAAATAACAAATTAAGAATTTGTTATTTTTTGATACTACGATTTAATTTTGGATATTCAATTAAGTATGCTTCTACCTATTGATTCTCTTCTGCCATTTCGGCCTCTTCTTCCTGAATTATCAAAATCATCATAATCTGGGTCTTGATAAACTATTAATTCATTACCATAGGAATTATTTTGGGGTTGGTTATCATAACCGAGAGTTTGTGGTTGGTTATCATAATCGAAATCTTGTGGCTGATTATCATAAAGCGGATTTTGTAGTTGGCTTTCAAGACTTGAATTATGTAAGCGACCACTTTGGTGATAATCTTGTAATTGACCAGCATAACGACGTCTTTGAGGTCTATCAGCATAACGTGTATTTTGTGGCTGATTATTATAACGATCGTCCAGGGGTTGACTATTATAATACGGATTTTGAGGTTGACTACCTTGATAATAATTTTGGGACTGACTATCATAATACGAATTTTGAGGTTGACTACCTTGATAATAATTTTGGGGTTGACTATCATAATACGGATTTTGAGGTTGACTACCTTGATAATAATTTTGTAATAAATCATTATAGGGATTTTTTAGAAGTTGGTAATCATAAAGCGGATCTTGAGGCTGGCTGCCTTGATAATATTTTTGTAGTAAATCATTATAGGGATTATTAAGGGTCCGTTGTAAATCATTATACGTATTATTTATGGCCTTATCACCATAATACGGATTTTGAGGTTGACTACCTTGATAATAATTTTGGGGTTGACCATTATAACCGTTATTTTGAGGTTGGTTATCATAATACGAAGCCTGAGGCAGATTATCATAATACGGATTAGGCGGTTGAGCACCTTGACTATAATTTTGTAATTGATTATTATAGCCATTATCTTGGGGTTGATCACTGTAATAAGGGGGTTGATTTTGCGATCAACCGCTTTGACGAGAATTTTGTGATCGGTTATTGCGCCCGACAAATTTATTTGTATTTCTTCTATTGTTTTTCATAATTTATTATATCAACAAATATTAGTCGTTGCTTGATTAAGAATTAGAAATGGAAATAGAATTAAAATTATTATTATAGGGTAATGTTCTGAGCGGATACTAATCATATTTAAATATACTATAATTGAGTTTAAAGTTTATTATAAGTATCGTGATTTTTATGATCTGCTTTAATTACTTGATACGAAAATATTTATATCCCATTTTGGATTGTAGGGTCCGTTGTATCCGCCAAAGTAATCGCATCTGAGTCAATTGATTTGGAGTCAATGGCAATCAAATCCTTATGAGGGTTATTGATTGTGAGGCGTTCGGTTGGGGGATATAAAATTTAAGTGAAAAAGTTATTTTTAGTTGCAACCACATTATTAATTGTTATCATTTTAACTATCTAGGATTATCTAACAAAAGATCAGAAATCCCAGAAACGAAAATAAATACCTTTTTATTGTTAATAACGAAAGATAAATATCTAATTATATTGACCTCTACCATTCGATCTGCTTCCACCATTTGGATTTCGTGATCTTAAACTTGTTGAATCAGTTTGTCTTTGACCTTGAGAAATTTGTAGACGGTTGCTATGCCGGGGAGTTGTGGTTGATTAGTATAGCGTGAATTCTGTCGTTGACTACTTTGCCAATAATTCGGGTTTGTTTAGTATAACAAGAATTTTGTAATCGATTATTGTTACCGTTGCGTCGTGCGTGGCTTTGTTTTTTAGGGTGCGTGTATTTACTATAATAAATACCGGCTGCCGCAAGAATTAGAGCTAAAATTATCACAGCAGCTATAATATCGCCAGCTGATGGTCAATCATACATATAAACGAAACTTTTATTGTCATTTCTACACCGGTTTTTAAATCAAAACAATTAAAAGTAAATGCTATGATTTAAAAAAGTAGTCCTGACTTCGTTTGTTAAGTTAAAGTCATTGTTAATCAAATAGTCATCACCATTGTACATAATAAATTTATAGGGGCCCCTCTGGGTGGTCGGATTTGCCATGCTCACTAAGGCAATCGTACCTCTCCCAATTGTTTTAGAATCAACAACAACCGCATCCTTATGAATGCTATTGATTGTGGGATGTTCAGTTGGAGTATACAGTTTTTGTGTGAAACTTACGTTTTTAATTGTATTTGTTTTAAATTACCAAGCTATCTCGTCCAATCAAAATATTAGATATTGAAAGATGCTATAAATTAATATTAAAATAATTAATGCGATGCGATCACATTAATTATTATTTTAGCCGACAGACCCACTCATATCTAATTTTATTAAACGGTTTAATTCAACCGCATATTCCATTGGCAATTCCTTTGCAAAGACTTCAAGAAAACCCATCACAATTAATTGTTCAGCTTTATCTTGAGCAATTCCTTTGCTCATTAAATAGAATAATTGTTCCTCACTAATTTTAGTTATTTTAGCTTCGTGGTTTAAAGTTGATGTGTTATTATAAACTTCTTCGGTTGGAATCGTATCTGAACGACTTTCACTATCAATCAATAATGTATCACATTCAACGAAGCTACGGCTATGATGGGCGCCTGGAGCGATTTTTACTAAACCACGGAAACGATTATCCCCATTACCATAACTTACTCCCTTAGAAATGATTTTAGATTTGGTATAAGGTGCTAGATGGATCATCTTGGCGCCAGCATCTTGAGTAACCCCTTGTTTAGCAACAGCAATGCTAATGCAATCACTTGTTGCATGCGGACCAGCTAATATTGAACAAGGATATTTCATGTTTAATTTAGCACCAATGTTGCCATCGATCCAAGACATGTTAGCATTTTCCTTAATAAGACAACGTTTAGTAACAAGATTTAAAACATTGTTTGATCAGTTTTGAATTGTCGTATAACGACAATTAGCATCCTTTTGAACATAAACTTCGACCACCGCAGCATGAAGGTTATTGACGCTATAAACTGGCGCTGTACATCCTTCCACATAATGCACGCTAGCGCCTTCCTCAACAATAATCATTGTTCGTTCAAATTGACCTGCGCTTTGAGCGTTAATCCGGAAGTATGATTGGATTGGTTTTTTTAAATGAACACCCTTAGGAATGTAAACAAATGAACCACCAGATCAAACGGCCGTATTTAAAGCCGCATATTTATTATCGGTATACGGCACTAATTTACCAAAATATTTTTTAAAGATTTCTGGATGTTTTTGTAAAGCAGTATCAGTATCAGTGAAGATGACATTTTGATCTTCTAGCTCTTTAATCATCGAATGATAAACAACTTCAGAATCATATTGGGTGGAAACACCATTAAGAAATTTAGCTTCAGCTTCAGGAATTCCTAATTTTTTAAAAGTATTTTTAATGTCGTCTGGAACATCGACTCATGATGTCGCCACCGCTTCAGAAGGTTTCACATAATAAATATAATCAGCAAAATTAATGAAACTCAAATCTGGGCCTCACTTCGGATTTTCTAATTCTAAAAATTTATGATAAGCTTTCAAACGAATGTCAAGCATCCAAGACGGTTCTTTTTTAATCTTCGAAATCGTTCTAACAATGCTTTCGTTTATCCCTTTGCCAGTTTCAAAAACAGCTTTTTCTTGGTCATGAAAACCATAATCATACTCTTGTTCAACAATTTCTTTTGGTTTAGTTTTCATTGGTTTTACCCTCCAAAATTTCACCCATGGCACTTGTCCCGATTTTGGCACACTTAATACGATTAGCTTGCTTATTGATTTGATAAAAAGCAATTAATTCCTCTAAATTAGTTTCATCATAAGGTTCACCTAAAATCATTTTAAGGTAATTACTAATGATACTTTTTGCTTCAGCTGTTGTTTTATTGGTGATTAAGTCAGCCATGATATCAGTTGATGATGTACTAATAGCACAACCGATGCCTTCAAAACGAACATCAACAATGATACCCTTTTCGCTTTTTAGATAGACTGTTAAATCATCAATACATGATTCGCTCTTATTGTGATAATGTTGATATTCAGTAATTTTGATATCACTAATTTCCTTATGCGTTGGATTTTCATAATGATCCATGATGATTGCGCGTAGCAGTGTTGGCTCTTTAGACAATGCCATTTAACTCATCTCCTTTTTTATAATCTTTTAAAGCTTGAATTAATTTATCAACATCAGCTTTATCATTATAGATATAGAAAGAAGCTCGAACGACTGAAGGCGTCTTAATAATATTACAAATTAATTTTGCACAACTTAAGCCAGAACGACAGATAATATTTTTATTACCTAAATAACCTGCTAAATCTTGACTAAACATTCCTTTGAAGTTAAACGTTAAGGTTGGCGCTTCAATTTTTGTTGTGTATTTTGTAATCCCATCAACTTCTTTTAATCTTTTTTCTAAATATTTAATTAATTCAGTTTCATGTTCGTGGATTTTTTGATAACCAATGCTATTAAAATATTTAATCGCGGCAGATCAACCAAAAATTCCGGCAATATTTGGTGTCCCACCTTCATATTTAGTTGGTCCATCCATATAGCTAAACCCGCTTTCATTAATTTCAAAATTCATTCCGCCACCATAACGTAATGGTTTTAATTGGGGTTGTAACGATTCTTTTAAATAAGCCATTCCAATTCCAGTTGGGCCAAATAATTTATGAGCACTACAAACAGCAAAATCGATGTTTGGATTACTTAAGTCGATTTGGCGATGTTGCACACTTTGAGTGCAATCAACCACAGTGAAGATATTAGGGTTATATGTTTTAACATATTTAGTTAAAGCTACTTCATCAACTGCAACTCCTAAAAGATTGCTCCCCGAAGGAAAAGCCACAACTTTTGTTTTAGCATTAATTACCTTTTCAAAATCAGCTTCAGTCGGAAGTTTATATTTTTCACCTGCAAAAACTATTTCAACGCCAATTTCATCACGTAGTTTATATCAAGGCAAGACATTAGAGGCATGATCTAAATAGGTGATAATAATTTGATCACCCTTTTTTAAATGTGAGCTAATCCCGTTAGCAATTAAGCTAAGTGATTCAGTTGCCCCTGATGTAAAAATAACTTCGCTATCTTTTGCTTTTAGAAATATTGCTAGTTGATGGCGACACTCATCTATTTTTTGACTAGTTTGGTAAGCAAACTGAGAATCATTGTTATGTGAATTTAATGATACTTCACTATAATAACGAACAATTTCGTCAATCACAATTTGTGGTTTTAGCGACGTTGCACTACTATCTAAATATGTATATTCGGGATTATTTTTAAATCACGGAAAATCTTTCTTATAATTTTGCATTTTTCATTACTTCTCATTTCTTGTCTATTAGTTGTTCTATTTTTGCTTTTGTTTTTTCATCTTTAATATTATCAATAATAATCTGAAAATAACTTTTTAGGATTAAGTTAATGGCTTCAATTTTTTTAAGTCCTTTGGTCATTAAATAAAAAATTGTTTCCTGGTCAATCACACCGATGTTTAAGGTATGACTAGCGATAACATTGTTTGAATTTATAACCAAGCGCGGTTTACCAATAATTTTAGCTTCAGGCCCAATTACGACAGTGCGTAAGTCTTGGGCCACTTGGTTCTCAATTGATTTGGCATTAATGATGCCATTACAAAATACTTGTACTTGTGCCTTATCAATCGCAATGGCACGGACGACACATAAGACTTTGGCATGATTAGCAATGCATTCGACATTGATGTTAATCTTCTTTGATTTAGCGCTTAAGGTTGTTAGATATACTTCACAAAACGAACGTTCACTAACCTTAATATTGATATCAAGTTGTTCAGCTTGATCATTAACATCAAGAAAAAATAATTTGGTTGCTTCATGATTTTCATAAACCTTTTTAAAATCAACGTTATTATCAATTAAATGAAATTCATGATTCACATTATTTGTCATGATAAATTGCTCCAAATGAATCAATATCATCAAACATTTGCGGTTCTACATCGTGGATTTTAATTTTCAATTCTTGTTCTAGAAAGTGATAACCCTCTTGATCGATTTTACGAGCTAAACTAACATCACCGGTTTTAACAATTGTGCCATTAATAATAACAACAACTTTATTAGGAATAACCTCATTAAATAATTTATTATTATGACTAACGTAAACAATAGCTTTTTTAGCAGCAACTTGAACATTTAATTGTTGGACGATTGTTTTTAAAGCATCAACATCAAGTCCTGAATCGATTTCATCTAATAAAATAAAATCGGGATTAATTAAATTCATTTGAAGAATTTCATTTTTCTTTTTTTCGCCACCACTGAAACCTTCGTTTAGATAACGTTGTAAAAGATCCTTCGACATGTTTAATTGGGCGCTATTATCATTAACGGTTTTATAAAATTCAAATAGTTTAATTGGTTTATCACGTTGAGCATTAACGGCTGTTTTAAGAAAATCGATCGTTACTACGCCATTAATTTCTAATGGATTTTGATGAGCTAGATAGATTCCTAAGTTAGCTCGCTCATTGGTTGGCAATTTTAAAATTGATTTGCCATCGACTTTAATGTCGCCCTTAACAACCTTAGTGGCATAATGTCCCATGATTGCTTTCAACAAAGTTGATTTACCATGGCCGTTCGGTCCGATGATTGCAATAACATCACCAGCTTCAATTATTAGGTTTAAGTTTTTTAGAATTTTTTTATCTTCAATTGTGACATCTAGATTACTAATTACTATTTTTTTCATTTTTTACTCCTTTATATAATAAACCAAAAGGGCTATTATAATATAGTTTTAAAGCACTTAAATAATAGCACTAAAATAAGTAAACTAAATTAATTTTTAAAAAAATGATAATTAAATAGCATCCACAATCTTCACAATTTAGAAGGTAGTAAGTAATTATTTATAATTTATCAATTTAATCGCTTTGATTTATTTTAAATTTGGTTTCAATTAAGTGTAGTTGTGTCAGCATCGATATCATCAGGTACACTAGCATCGATATCATCAGGTACACTAGCATCGATATCATCATTCATCGGTGGGGTAGCACTTAAAGTGCGTGTTTTAGTTAAATAAATTTTACGAATTAGAAGAAGGGACAATATTAAATTAGCTGGAGGTGCAACGATTCCACAAACCGCTGTTGCAATAATTAATCCTCTAAAACGTGGATAAACTTTTTTATGCACTTTAATAAGCATCAAAATCGAGGAAACGATCGCAATCGCTTCTTCAATCGTAGCAGCTTGTTTTAAAGCGTTATTGTCTGAGCCTAACGTATTAAACAAAATGATAATCACAATTGAACCAATGGCGTGTAAGAAAAGGATGAAAACTAATTGCAATAATTTATCAAACGCATATTTTTTAATTTCCATATAAACGAATCCTCCAATTATCGATTGATTTATATCTTAATATTAAAAGTATATCATGTTGCATTTTTTGTTTAGGCATTAATGCGTCTGTTTTTAAACCTAAATAAATTAATATTAAAAACCATAGTTTAAATCTTCAGTTAAAACAACCTCTAATCCTTATTATATAGCGAATTTGACTTCCCTCGGTCATTATTTCGAGGCTTAAATTTGAGCTAAAAACACCCATCTACGTAACACTTTAGTAATTGAGATGATTAAACTTTGATGTTCGTTCAACAAACGATTTTGTAATGTATCTTAATTATTAGTCAATTTTGTATATTTTTATAGTATTATTAATAAGTATATATTATTTAAATACAATACGTTATTTAACAATATTTATTTAGGAAAATTTGAAAAGAGGAATTTTATGCATAAAAAGAAAATTATCACAGCAGGGTTAGCAGTCGCGATTATCGGGGCAACAGGGCTAACTTTAGTTGGATGTTCATCGGTTAGTAAGGAACTAATCAACAATAAAACAGATACCGGAAAAGGCGATCTGTTTGCTAAAAACGCAGGGATTAGAGAATTTGCTAAACAAACTTTAATGCTTAAAACAGGTCAGCAATCAATTTTAGATTCAATGACTGACGCCGTTTTATACAACTGATATCAAAAAGCAACAAGTAACCGAATTAGTGAACAATGGAAAACTTGAACTGATGCTGTTAACGATCAATATAATGATTTAGTTAAAAAATACAAGAGCGACCGAGGAGCTGATTGAGAATTTTATCTTCAACAAGATGAACTTGATGCAGCCGGTGGAACTGAAGGTTCATGAAAATATCAACAAATGACTAGTAAATTGAAAGATGATTTCACAACTCGTTTATTTGAAAACGACTACTTAGGTTTAGAAAATACTGACGGCACTATTAATAGTAACCCGTCACATGGTCAATTAAATGATGCAGCCAATATTAACGCAAACCCCAAACACGTCGATGACCAAGGCGTTAAACTTAATACTAATAATTTTATTTTTAGTCCTAAAACACTAGGGTCTGATGCTTATCAAATTGATACTGGATATAGTAATTTAATTAACTATATCTTCTCTCAATGATTAACTCAAGATATGCCAATTCCTACTTCAATGATTCTTTTTAAAGATACTGCTCCAGTTAGTGGTACTACTTCTAAATGATTTAACGTTCCTTACTTTACATCAGATACTGTTGGAACTGATGGTTCTTATAAATTCCAAGTTTTCCCAAAACCAAACCCAATTTCTGGAACGCTTAACGCTTCAGATAAATATGCTGCATTCTACAATGGTGTAAACGCTACTGGTGGCGATGAATATATTGACACAACGACAGGGGCAATTAGTTTCCCTCAAGCGTTGACTGATGATTCATCAACTTCATTGGTAGCAACCGGAACATCAATCTTTAATGATTTATATACTCCATATGCTGCTGCTGTGATGTATCAATTCAATAACGACTTAGGACTTGTAAAAAATGGTAATGTAGCTAATAATTCTACCTTTATTGATCCTGGTAAAGTTGGTAGTTTTACTAAAGATGCGATTATGAGAAACTTCCTTTCAACGAATGCTAGTAATGGTTACTTTACTTTTCCAACAGCAGTAACTGATGGTTTAACAAACGGACAATACGGAGGTTTTACATCAGTTGCTGACACCGTTACAATCGGTTCAACACCTTATATCACCACTAGAGATGAAGCGGGCGTTCATATTATTGCGATTGATCGTGATAGCAAAGTCCAAGCAGCCGCTTTCGGTTTGAAAGGTCAAGACGCAATTGACGCCGCAATGAAAGAAAACGGTAACACCATTCGTTGACGTGGCGCACTACAAAAATATAGCGATAGTAATGCAACTGGTTTAAATTTACAAGATTCAATGAAAACTTATTTCTCAGCTAATTTAGATCGAATCATTTTACAATATGCTTTTACTTCTGAAGATTATACACCAAATAAAGATAGCATTTATGCTACTGGAGATGCTAAGGGGAAGAAAATTGATACCGCTTATGCAAAAGCCAAAGAACAAAAAGATGGTACATGATACGTTGACACAAATGGTGATAATAAAAAAGGCAAAGATGAATCAGAAATTATTAACCCTAATTTATTTTCTTCATCATTTTCTGTTAAAACTAAATTCCAAGCTCCAATTGAAAAATATTTAAATGCTTCACTAGAGCTTCAACATGTCGAAAGTCAAGCATCGTATGTTGAAACTGTATCTTCTAAAATGTACGCTAACCAATCAGCTTATGGTGATAACACTAAAGAAATCAAGGCAAACGGTATTGCTGGTGTATTACCATATACGAGAAATGCTAAAGGTAATTTTGATAACCTAGATAAAATCATGGACCCAAGTGGGACTACAGATTGAGATGTAGCTCAAAAAGCAGCACTTCAAAAATATAGTGATGCAATCTACAAAGATGAAAAAACACCTTCTTTCCTTAACCCAATTGCTAAAGGTAAAAAAGCTGATGATAGTGATAAATTCATTAATATTGCAAAAATGGATAACGTTCCTAAATATAGTCAATATATCTTAACTAATAACGAAATGGTTAACACCGCTGTTGAAGCGACAAGTAGTTCAAGTGAAATGTCACGTGTATTACAGACCCAAACAATGTTAGATCAATTAAGTTCGGGTGACTGGTACGATGCAGCAACAGACAAAGTCAGTGTAGATAAGCAAGGCGATATAAATACCATTGATAATCAATCAAGTAATACCGATAAAGCAAGATATATTAATTACTATATTCAACACGCTTTAGATAGCATCTATAAATTATCATCATTCACCGGTCAAGATAACCTTTATAAAAACGGTGATTGAAAAACTGCTGATGATGTAATGACAATCGCTGATAATTTATGAAATTCAAATTATAATAAAAATTATTTAGAAGGTGCAATGCAAACCAACGATACTTCAATGCAATACTTAACCACTTTAATTACAATGCAGTATTTGTTAGGTTATGATGCAAATAGTAAAACTTATTCATTTAAACCTTTAACTGACTATTTAAACGCTGAATTAAACGATAATAGCAAAGCTGTCGTTGCTTGAGTGGATCAAGAAAACACAGGTCTTAAAACAAGTTATGGGGATGTTGAACCTCAAACAGCCGGTGATTTTAAATTTAATGCTAACCCGATTAACCTAACAAAGGCAAATAGCTATATGTATAGCGGGGCTACTGATGCAACAACTCCGACATATACAACTGATACAAACTATTGAAATGTTGTGCCCGCTACAACCGGTGGAAAAGAATTTACTGGATTCATGGGACTACAATTCCAAAACTCAAATAACTTGCCTAGTGTTATCGCACCAATCGTGTTTGATGATTGGGGTTATTCAGGGCCAGAAGCCAACACAGGTGACAACCTTCATCCGGGACTTTTATATAATTATAATTATGTTAGTGATACTGCAAAAAATACAAAAGCCAGTAATGGTTATAGCAATTTAATTACAGCTGTTGGAAATGTTAATACCGTAAGTGGTTTAGAAAAAATCATTAATACTTTAGATTCATTCAGTCTACCGAATGATTGAACTGCAGCTAGCATTGAAAACAAAGATACTGGTGAAACGACAAATTATACTTTGCAAGAACGTAAACAAAACTTATTAAATGGAACTGGCATAAAAAAAGAAACTGCTGGATTAGTAGCTGATAGTACATCGGATGATTCAAATAATGCTAGATGAATCCATGAAGATTCGTTTGCAAAGCAAACTAGTAAATCATTAAAAGATGCTAAGGGAATTAAATACGTTACCCCTGAGGGTGATGGTTCAGCATATGGATATGAAGTAATCGTAACTCAAGTCGGCACTGATGATGTTGATGGATTAATCACTAAAGATGCTAATGAAAAAGATACCATTGATTTAAGTACTAACGGATTCTTAGGTTTGCCACCTGAAGCATTCTTTGATTCAGTCTTAAAACTTGCGAGTGATCAAACCTTACAAGAAGACGCTATTAGCAATATGCTAAGTGGTAAGGACAATGGCAACCAGGATAAGTTAACTGTTTATGATAAACGATTCTTTGATGCCTTGGGTTCACTTTGAATTAAAAACTGAAATTAATTAAATGAGCAAAAGCTCATTTTTTTGTTATCATTAATATAACAAAACAAGGAGATATTTATGAAGGATTGTATATTTTGTCAAATTATCGATAAGACTATTCCAGCGAAAATAATTGGCGAAAATAATGGTGCTGTTGCTTTTTTAGATATTAACCCAGCGGCTGATGGACATACCGTCGTAATCAGTAAGGGACATTATTGTGATTTAGCAACAACACCAAACAATCAATTAGCTGAAGTCATTGCTTTAGCTAAAGCAATAGCTCTAAAGTTAGAAGCATCTAAACTTGATCCTTGAGGGTTCAATTATTTGAGTAACCAAGGGCATATCGCCGGTCAAAATGTTTTTCACTTTCACATGCATGTCATTCCTAAATATGGTAAACACGATGGTTTTTCCTTTACTAGTAACTCCACTAATTTAATGCCAATTGACGGAGTTGCGGTAATGATTGAAAAAGCAAAATCATATGTGGATAAACAAAATGCTAAAGCAGCAAAAAAACTAAAAAAATAACTTATTAAACTACCTATAAAAATTTATGTTAAATTGTAGATTAAGTTAAAGATTAAATATAGAATTGTATTATAGAGGTTGAAATGAAAATTATATCTAAAAATAAATTAGGATGATCAATACTTGCGATAGTGCCCGTTGTACTAGCGATTTCTTGTGTTGTCCCTGCTATTACACCAATAACTCAAACAAATCAAAGCCTAAAAATTAATAATATATCTTTGGTTAATGATAGTACAGTAGCTGCAAATATCGCACCTATTTGAGTTACTAATGACAATGATCCTGTTGAATATAAGAAATTATATAATACGTATGTCGACCAACATGCTGAGACCATTACCGCTAAAGACGCTGAGGCTTTCATCGTTAATTATAAAACCGTTAAAGATGAAGGATATATTTCAGTTGGGATTAACAATAAAACAGGGGCTATTACTATTTATTTTAATTATAATAATGGAACCACCGTCCATTCTCCTACTTACAAATTTTTTAGTCCTGTTCCCGTGTCTTCGGGCTCAAATGATAATCTAGCGATTATCATCGGATCTGTTGTTGGGGTAGTTGGAGCAATCTTAATAATCGCTCTTTTAATCTTTTACTTTAAACGACGTA
>JAACJW010000031.1 GCA_021378525.1 Ureaplasma sp. Hg2
GAATTCATCGGGCAAATTGCTACCATTTTTTTAATTAACTCTGGAATCATAGTAGATATCATAATCACAAGTCCGCCACCCATTGAATGGCCGATTAGAATGATATCCTTTAGATTCATTTCCTTAATTCAATCAGCTGTTAATTTAGCTAATGCTTTCGGACTTAATTCATCATTACTTCCTAATTCAGTAAAACCATGACCTGGTAGGTCGATTGCATAATAATCATAAGTTGTATTGCCTTCAATAAATGGATCGAAATATTCACCTGTTGTTGCGAATCCATGAACAAAGACAATTGTTCCCTTGGGATTAGCAACTTTTTGATAATGATAATTGATTCTATTTTCTTTATTTATTTCCATAAAATATCCTCCGATTCTATCCTTTATTCATTGTCTTAGCTTCTAAAACAATTTTTTCCATTTCCTTTAATGTGGTTTTTGGTTGGTTACTAATAACCCCAACAAATAAACCTTCTAATAATGGTGCATTCGCGATTGCCACTTTTGATTTATGTTTTTCATCTAAAAATTCTAGTGCCATTTGCGTGTTCATGATTGATGAACCTAAATCACAAAAGATGATAACTCCATCGTCAGTCATAGCTGACTCGATCATTTCTTTAATTCGCATTGGGTCACTACCAAAAGCTTTCCCATCTTCAATTCCAGCGGCATTATAAATGACCTGGTTATTTTTTTGCATTTCTTTAGTAAATGTAATCACTGAATCAGCAACTGCAAAACTATGTGCTACGACAACTATCCCAACCATTATAGAACCTCCGCAATTGTTTTAAGAATTAGCGCGCAGCTTTCAGCGCCGGGATCCATATGTCCGATTGAACGTTCTCCTAAATAAGAAGCACGGCCTTTTGTAGCGGTCATTGGAATTGTTGCTTTAGCACACTTATCAGCAAGAATAGCTAGTTTTTCAAAAACAACTTTTGGATTCTTTTCGGTTTTGCTTAGCTTAATAAATTCTTTTGAAACAGGAATTAAAACATCGTTCATTGTTTTTTCACCAACAGTTGATTTGCCACGATCAGCAACAGCTTGAGCACCAGCAGCAAAGGCTTCGCTCAATGTTGTTAAATTACATGGCTTGTTTTTAAGTGACTGTGACATCTTAATTAGCAATGATGCTAGTAAAGGTCCAGACGATCCACCAACTTTTGACATTAAAGCCATTGCACAATCCATTAAAACAAGATCAAGTGATTTATTAGTAAAATCTGCTTCCTTTTCTTTAATAGCATTGATACCACGATCTAAATTAGTCCCATGGTCACCATCGCCGATTTTTTGGTCTAAATCATTCAATAGTGTTTTATTGTTAGTAATTGCTACTGCAATAGCATCAATTATTTTACTTATTTCCATTATTTACGCACCTCATCCAACTGTTTTACATGGAGCTTTTAATAAACTTTCTAATTCGTTATCTACTTTTAGAAGTGTTAATGAAAAACCAGGCATTTCAATTGCAGTCATAAATTGACCTACTTTAGTATGAGCAACACCAATCTTTTTGGCTTGTAAGATTTGAATCGCTTTACGAGCGATAATAAATAATTCCATTTCAGGAGTTCCGCCTAAACCATTAACTAATAAAGCAACTCGGTCGCCTGATTTAAGTTTTAATGATTTCATAACACGACTCATTAAATCAGTTGTGTGTTCGTCAGCAGTTAATAGTTTACTTCGTTTAATTCCGGGTTCACCGTGAATTCCTAAACCGATTTCAACTTCATTTGGGCCAAGTTCAAAACTTGCTTTCCCACTTGCTGGGACGATACATGGGCCAAGGCTCATTCCAATTGAAGCAACATTATCAATAACTTTTTGAGCGGTCTTTTGGACTTCGTCTAAAGAAGCTCCAGATTCAGCTTTTGCACCTGCTATTTTATGAACAAAAACAGTTCCTGCAATTCCTCTTTTACCTGTTGTGTAGGTACTATTTTCTAAAGCGATGTCATCGTTGACAACAACTTTTTTACATGGAATGCCCATTGCATCAGCCATGTCAGCTGCCATTTCAAAGTTTAGAATGTCGCCTGTATAATTCTTGATTACCATCAATGCCCCAGCTTCACCAGCGGTAGCTTGAATAGCTTCTAGAATTTGGTCGGGAGTTGGCGAAGTAAACACTTCACCGGCCACAGCCGCACTTAGCATGCCGGTTCCGACATATCCTGCGTGAGCTGGTTCGTGGCCTGAGCCACCCCCACTGACTAGAGCCACTTTAGACTTGTCAATGTTTGTTCTTGTTACTACGTTAAGGTCGCCTAATCTTTTAACGATGTCCCCGTAGCTTAATGTAATACCGTCTAACATTTCTGTTACGATGTCGTTTACATTATTTATTAATTTTTTCATATATTCTCCTTAGTTTAATTGTATATGCAAATATAATTTATTATACATCTTATCAACAATCTTTCTATATAAATATTATTTTTTTAGATTGCTCTAATATATTTTATCTCACATCGGGGATGTTTGTAAATCTTAATTTGTATAAACAACATGTTATTCAAGATTAAATTTACTAATTAAGGAAAATAACTTTCTATATATCTATAATTACGGACGTATAATTGTTTAATCTAATATCTTCATTTAAAAAAATAGGGAGGTAAATAAAACAATATTAAAAACAATTGTTCACATTAGCTATAAATAAGAGTTTAATAAACAAAATAATTAACAGTTATTTTTTCTAAGGCAGCAGTATATTAATTAACGATTATTAAGATATACTATAATAGTATCCCTAGTGAAATTAACATTGAGGTAATATTGCTATCTGGTGTGGGAAACGTAAAATTAATAAGTTAGGAGTGAACTCTATGTCTAAAAAATATCCAAAAAATGAATATGCAAGTTCATGAGAAATGTTTTGCATTCGTTTAAGTTTTTGATTAGAAGGAACAACAATGAAAAAAGCTTTTGCCGAAGGGCGAGCTGAAATCGAAGAAGAAATAGAAAAGGCCGGCGGGGAATTACCTATTGAAACAATATCGTTCGACGATTAAAAGTGCTATAAAATATTTCAAAGGAGTTGATTGCTATGTTTAAAAAAAATAATGACAAAATCAAATACGCAAGTAATTGAGAAATGTTTTGAATTAATCGTTATTATCGTGTCCGCGGTTTAGACCCCGCAGAAATTATGGCGCATGCAGATAAAGTAGCGGATGAATTCCGTGCTAAATTAGACGCTGAAGAGCGGCAAGATAAATTAAATGGCACAAAATCCAAATAACGTTTGTCGCGGTACAAACATATCATCAAATCAAAAATGATGATTACTTTTTAATTTAGAAGGGAGTTGATTGATATGTTTTTTCTTAAATATTTCAAAGAGAAAAAAGAAAACAATTATGTTGGTTTTTGAGAAATGAGAAGTATTAACCGATATTATCGTGTCCGCGGTTTAGATCCCAAAGAAGTTATGGAACACGCCGATATGGTCGCAATTCAAGTTCGCGCTGAAATAGATGCAGAAGAACGTCAGGCCAAATTAGAATGTGACTATAAGGAAACATTGTAATGATTTACCTAGTTAGTATACATTAATTGAAACAAAAACTCTGACAGATTGATATGCTAGTGATACAGTTGAAATCAATTTTCAACTATTAGTTATTATTTTGATGGGAACCTTAAATTCATATAATCCTTTTACATTTGTTTAAAATAAATAAAATAACACAAGCGAGCTTATCATGAGTATATTTTTATGGCAATGGAAGAAATATACTCGAAATTTAATAAAGAGCAAATGAAGGCTGTTTATGAAGGTTGTGTGCCACTTTTAATTAAATACTATTAAACTTTTAGATAGAACCTATATAGGTTCTATCTTTTATTATTTAGAAGTGAACTATTCGCAGAAGTGGGAGATTTTTCCTCAAATATTTTATTAACACATATGATTTTATAGGGAACGTATGATTTAAGAGTTTGCGTATTATTTCCCCCTATATATTAATATATAGGGGGAAATAATACGCAAACTCTATTTTTAAATGTTAAAATCATGGAATGAAGGAGCGTATGCCCAATGACGAAAAAAGAATTAATAGAAAAGATAAAAAATAATAATGGTGAGAGGTTCGATCTATTGGAAGATGAAATTCTAGATTATAAACAGATTTCACAATATAACAAAAGAACTTTTGTGAAGATAGTTCAGTCTATGGTTGCTTTTGGGAATGTAGATTATAATGAGCACTTTATCATTGTCGGTGTTAGTGATGACGAAAGAACAACAACAAATAACTGCATGGGATTTGAAGATTTTACCAGTCATTTAGTTAAAATAATTGAACCTAATACAAATTTGTCAAAATTAAATTATAGTTTTCAAACTGTGAACACAAAAAAGAAACATATTGTCTATTTAATTACCGTCCAAAGAAATAAAATGGATAATAATTTATTTTGTTTCATTAAAAAACCCAATGAAATTAAAAATGATACTGAAATCTATTATTTAAGAAAAGCCGAAAGTAAATATCCAATGAAATCTCGTGATATAACCGGATGACATGCAAAATTTAACAATATGTATTATGATAAAGGATCTGATTTTATGAAGCTAGATAGTGAAATAAAATATAATCTCGATGACATAAAAACAGCAATTAGACAAATTCGTAAGATTAATAAGCGCGAATTATTTATTGACGAATTATTTATTCCAGAAAAAATGTTGAATTCAAAAACAGATTTTGAAATAATACTAAGAGAAAATGATTTGATAAATAAAATTAATTATACCAATCTAGGAGTGTTATTTTTCGGAATAAAAAACGAAAAAATTGAATGGAATCGAATAAAAGTTATGGCTTTTTATTATGATAAAGGTATCAATGATTGAGAATTCAATGATCCATTATTAATTAATATTGAAAATGTTACGAATTGTTTTAAGAATTATTATCCTAGAAATTCCTTGAAAAGCGATTCAAGTCCATTTAGCTCTACTAGGGATATAATCCCACTAATTTCATTTAGAGAAATTTTTCAAAATGCTATAGCTTATAATAAATATTCCAATGAATATTATTGAAATCGTCCAATAGAGTTAAGATTTGAAGTCGATAAACTGGAAATAATTAACTATGGTGAGCCGCTAGTAGAATTACGAAATGGTGAAAAAGAGTATCCTGACATATCCCAATATAGAAGTAAATCACTTATAAGGTTATTGAAGAAATTAGGAGTTGTGGAAAATTCTAAAAGCGGAATAAAAAAGGCGAGAAATGAGCTTGTTTTATATAAAGAAAAATACGATCCAAAAAATACTCTTTACCAGAGCGGCAATTTAACTTTTAAAACTATAAATGAAGATAATTTTAAAATAATTATAACTAAAGCAATTTTTTATTATTTTCAAAATAGAAAGAAAATAGAGAAAGATAAAATTGAAGAAGCGAAAATAAAATTATTAATTAATCAAATGAAATTCAACCCTAAAATTACAAAAAAGGAATTGGGGGAGAAAAATAATATAAATCCTAAGCAATTATCTATTTTGATAGAAAAAATGAAAGTTTCGAATTTGTTAGAAGAACAAGGCACGCAAAAATCACCAATATGGATACTTAAGTCAGAACATTATAAAAAATAAAAGGGTTTTCAACTAAATTAAGGAAAATTGTAGAATGGATTTCAGACTATTTTAGGGAAGCCTTCTTATTAATAATTTCGTAAAAAAAAGATTACATATCAGAAGCAAATATAAAGAAAAAGGAAGTATTAAAAATGCAAATTGAAAAGTGAAAGAATATGAGTTTAATAGAACTAGATGCTGAATTAAAAAATGCAGAAATTAAATTAGTTCATAGTTACAATGAAAACGACGATCACGAATTTAATTCTTTTAGAGATGATGTTATTGTGATAAATTCAATAATAGACATTAAGAAAAGAAGACAATAAGTTTAAAGTAGGAGAAAACAATGGAAAAGACAGAAACTTGAATCAGTCAGGCACATGACATCGCGCAACAAAAAGAAGAAATCGTTAAACAGGAAATATATAGTATATTAATTAGCAAAAATATATTGCTACTATATATTGAAAATACCTTGAAACATAAATTAAATACTAAAGAGGCAAACGACTTAATTGAACAATATAAAAATTTAGGGCCTGAACAAGCAGCAGAAATAGCTTTACTTCAACCTGAATTAAAAGAAAATCCAAAGCTTGGCACTTTATTAGAACAAACATCTAAAATAGCAGAGAACAAAGGAAAAGAATTAGAACTAGCTTTAAAAAAGATAATGGTAGTTATGGATATACTATCGTTGTTTGTTGAAAATCGTTTAAACCGTAAATTAGATTTTGATGAACAAAACGTATTAATCAAACAATATAAAAATTTAGGTCCTAAACAAGCAGAGGAAATATCATTATATCGCCATAGTACCACTAAAAAACCTGTTAAAAACATGAAGAAAAGAAAACATAAAAAATAGAGTGTGCGAGACTAGGATATTTCTATAAATGTAATAGAAACTAGAAATAAACATAACTGCATTTAGCTTTTTGTAAGTATTGTTCTAGTGAATTAAATGATTACAAAAATAAATTCATCAACATTAATATGATAATGGTTAAAGAAGATTTAAAAGATAATATCAAGCAAGGAAAATATTATGAAGGACAAAACTAAAATTATTATTTCAAAAAAAGGTTTTTCAATAGTCGAAGATTATTACTTCGGTAATATCCGTCGTATCGATAGTGATTATTACTTTGAAGGAGATTTTTTTGAATGACGTTACGAGATGTTGAATTACGCGATGGATTATGTTGTATTTATGTTTAATCGATACAATCGATGTGATCTTCCTAATTCTTCTAGTGTTGATCTAGATAAGATACAAAATAAAATTACCGATCTAATTAATAAAACGATAAGTTGTGAGGATTCATTAGAGAAGACATTTAAATTGGAACACTACTTAGATATATTGGGCACATATAAAACAATTAATCATTTTGAATTTGATCCAGATATTTTCAAAACGGACGTAGATAAAAGTGTTGCATTTTTTTTAAATTTACAATTTATATGTGCTTATTTTATTGATTTAGGAAAAATTGTTTATAACGAATTAGATAGAATGGATACAAAAGTTTGAATTAAAAAAGGTTTGTATCTGCATTGGGCAGATATGAAGAAAAACAATTTACAAAAACTAAATTAGATAATAAAAAAGAGAGGTTTCCCTCCCTAAATTCAAGCGACAAGTGCGACATTTGAATTTAGGAGGGGCCTTTTTTAATTATAATTTTATTCATCAATAATATAATTACATATCATCTATAAAAGCTTTTATATTGATAATTCACGTTCCCTAATTTTCATTTAATAAATTCGTCAACAAATTTAGTTTTGATAAACCAGTAAAAAATACATCAAAAAAATTCCTTAAGAACGAATCTGCGAAGAAAGGTTCTAGGAATTAGTTTGGTTCCCGAAGGTTAAAAATTGATAAGTTAATTATAACACGAAATATTTATCATATAAATCCCACTTATAAATAAGTAAAAAATACATCAAAAAAATTCCTTAAGAACGATTCTGTGAAGAAGGGTTCTAGGAATTAGTTTGGTTCCTGAAGGCACTATAATTAATATTTAAATTATAGCACATCATTTAATAAATAAATCACACTTATAAAACTAGTAAAAATATATTAAAAAAATTCCTTAAGAACGAATCTGCGAAGAAAGGTTCTAGGAATTTTTTTGGTTACCATAAGGCACAAATTGCATAAGTATATTATAACACAATAATCAAATATAAATGAAAGCCTCAGAATGTTAAGCAATATTATTGTTTCGCCTAAATATTCGTTAGAAGGTGTAACAAAAACAAGGACGTAAACCCTTGTCTTTGTTGAACTATAAAACAATCCGTCTAACTTTAACATAACATATTTAAATAAATCATCACACTAATTATTTTATTGGCATGCTAATAAAATGGTCCCTTAATATCAACGGCTATATTTATGAAACTTATTTAGAGATTTATCTTGATGTCTTCATTAAAAGTAAGAAGAAATTTATAGATAATTTATAGCTATAAATTAGATAATAAAAAAAGAGGGACCTCTTTTTAGTGATAATTCTACTCATTAACTATTTAATTATATACATCTAGATTATTAATTAAAGGTAAAATCATTATATCTAGCCATATATAATTGAAAGAACTTAAAAAATATGAGCCCTTTGCTAAGGAATGAGTTATTAGGATTGCAATAAACAAAAAAACTAAATGCAAGGATATAACTAAATTACTAGAAATGGTTAAATTCGATGTGAATCATCTATAATTTAAAAATTTAAAATTACGAGATACGAGATTTATTTTTAAATCTATATAATACGAGATAAGTTAAACAACACAGAGCCAATTTATGAAGATACTAAATTCAAGCATTAAAACACCGATCAAAAGCATGGCTGATTTTGATTATCCACAAATTTATTCTATTTAATAGTATGATATGCTTCATACTATTACATTATCATTCCGAAATATTAATTTTCGGAATGATAATGTAATGTATGCTATAATATTTATTGAATAAGGATTATATTAATATGGATATTAAAAAATACATAAGTTCTTACATACCATATAATATTAAGTTATGTAAGAATAAATCAATGAATGAAGAAGATGTTTTAAAAGCTTTTAAAAATTTTTATAATAACGATTATATTGCTCTACCATTGAGAACAAACGTTGACAATAAATTACATATTAATTTTAAAGTAATAGCGCCGATTGTTGAAGAATTTTTTAAGGACTCAGCCGTTGGAAGAATTAAGGATGAAGACATAGATAAGAAAATTAAAAGTTTAAAACAACATGAAATTTTTAATACTTTATTAATCGAAAATATTGCTTCCTCAAGAAAGGCTATTAACAACATTGTTAGTGGTAAACAAACTGATGGGTATCTGATCGAAAAAAACTTAAATCTAGCTTATGACTTTATTATGCGTAATCCAAAAATAGATCACGATAACATTAAGACACTATATGCAATGTTAACAACCGATGTAATTATGGGAAACAATAAATTGGATGGTGAATACTATCGCCGCGACGCAGTTATGATTCGCAAGAATAAAGGTTTTGATGCAAATAATGTTTATGATTCTATCGGTGATTTAATAAAATATATTAATGATAATAACGATGATAATTTTGTTGTGAAGGTAAATATTATCCATCTATATTTTGAATTGATTCACCCCTATTATGATTTTAATGGACGAATGGGAAGGCTGCTTGTTCTTTGATATCTTATTAAAATCAGCAAACTAAAATATATGTTATATTATGCAACGACGATTGCTGCTTACCGCGAACAATATTTAGCTATTTTTAATAAAATAAATTATATTCACCCGATTGATGCGACTTATTTTGTTGCTAAAATGATTGAAATGTTAACCAAACAAAATATTCAATATGTCAAATTATTAGAAATTCAGGAATGATTATATAACAATCATAAAAAGAAATTAACTGGACTTGAAAAAGATATCATTATGTATGATTTGGCGCAAAAAGATATCTATCATAAAAGTGTTTCAAGTTATGTTTCAATCGGTGAAACCGTTAGCCGTTATCATGATTATGCTAAAAGTAGCGTTTATACCGCGATTGATAATCTAGCAAAATATCATGTTTTGGTTAAGACCGAAGGTAAGGAAAAAAGTTATAAAATTTTGTATGAAAGGATTATCGAACCAAAATAACGTTTTATAAGTTGTAAATTATAATTCCAAGTTGTTTCAATCCACTTACCTCATTTTCCATTTCATATGAATATCTTGTTTCAATTACTTAGTGATCAATTTATTTTCATCACTTATAATATCCTTAAACTGGCTATAAGGCCCTATATTAAGTGTTTTAGCAATTATTATAGAATAGGTCTCTAGTTCATTGTTCGTACATTGCGACCTTGTTTATTTCAGTCTTAAGCTCGGTTATTTGTGCCTCAATTTCACGCCTAATTGATTCGCTTATCATTTTGCTTAATAATCTTAATATGATGCTATAAGGCTTTGCAAAGAAGATATAAAAAAGCGAGCAAGTAACTCGTTGCCCTGACCCAAACATCGCACTTGCTGCTTGCATTTAGGGTCATATTTTATTAAATATAACTAAATTTATAAATTGCTAGTGGAGTGATTGTAACGTTAAACAAAACTAAATATAATAACGGGAAAAGATCACTATTTATGTTTTGATGTAAAAGGATTTGTTGCAATAAAATTATTCCGTTACCCGCCGGTGTTATTTTTTGAATGTATGAAAATCAATGACCTGCAAAATATGCGGGAATGGTACTCCCGGAAGTAAACATAAACAGAAAGAAAATAATAAGAATCACATCGGCTGCTGTGCGGTAATTGTTAAAGACGCTTCCCAATAAAATACTTAGGAAGAAAAATGATATATAAATTAAAATGTTAGCTAGATACATATAAAAAGTGTTGATGTTCATCGTGAGATGAAATAAAGCAAAATCAAGCAGAATCATTATGGCCGAAAGTATTAAATATAATATTAAATTGTATGTAAATGTAAACCCGATATAATCAAGTTTGGTGCCGCCTCCAATACCAAATTGTTTTAATAATTTTAATTGTCGGCTTACCACCAAATTACTACTAATCGATTTTAATGTTAGGGTTAAAGCTAGCAATATTAATAGAGATGGTAAGAAGTAATCAATAAACGATACATTACCATAAATTTTAAAATTTTGTCACATATAACCTGTCATTAAAAGTCATAAAAACGGGAAAACAAATTTAAAGAAAGTAATCATTTTTCTTTTTTTTATGTTTAATCATTCGTACATTAAAAAAGCACTAAAAATATTTTTCTTCTTAGTTAAATATTTCATTTAAAATAACATCCTTTTCTTTAATTAATTGGAATTTATCAATTTTTTCATCCTTAATAATTTTGCCTTTTTTAATCAAAACAAGACGATCACATAATAAGGCAGCTTCTTCAATTGAATGGGTTACAATGATTAAAGTTTTACTTGGGTTTTCTTCATAAAACTTTAAGAGCATTTTAATTATTTTATCGCGTCACATAGCATCCAATGAAATAGTGACTTCATCTAAAACTAGTAATTCAGGATCATTTAAAAATGCAATTAAAATTTTCATTTTTTGTTTTTGACCACCCGATAATTTATCATAAGTTTCCTTGTTTAAGCCTATTAAATCAAAGTCATACAGAAGTTTATTAATTTCGTTGCTTACCCCATAAAATTTAGAAAATAATTTGATGATATCTTCACAAGTAAATGCATTATTGAATCCCGATTCTTGGAAGACGGCATTCATAATTATGCCATCATCATAAGCTACATCAAAAATTTTATTCTTTCTTAATTTTAGAATGCTTTCCATAAACGAGGTTTTACCGGCGCCATTAGCTCCCATAATAGCAATTTTTTCACCATGTGATATTTCAAAATCTTTTATTTCTAATTCAAAATTTTTAGTTTTATTATATAAATGTTTAATTTTAATCATCTTACTTGTTTGCTTTCTATGTAAAGAATTGAATCTAAAATGCTTAATTCTTTATGGTTATATTAATTATAAACTTATATTTTTACAGTATAAATATAAGCATTAAAAATAAAATGTTACATGACATATTGAATCAATCCCTATTAGTTAGTAAATTAAAATAGACTAAAATTAAATTAAAGGAAATAACAAATGAAATAAACAAGATGCCACGTAAATTACTAGGATTTAATTCATCATATTAATTTCACATGGTATCTTGATACAATCCAAGTGTCGCACTCGCTGCTTGAATTTGGCGATTTGAGATATAAAAACTACGTATATAAAAAATTCCATTATTTAGAAATAATAATGAAATAATGGTAAATTTAAATATTGATAATTGCTTTTATTTAATTAAATTGGTTTTGTTCTAATTTTAACTTCATTAATATTTCTCATAATAACAGCTGGAACCCTTCATGTCATAAAAAGCTCCACAGCATAAATGGCGCCCATTATTATGACTGTTATTGATCACAAAGACATAGGTCCTAATAGGAATTCGTTAATTCCGAAATAAAATTGTAACCCTAAAAATATTCCTAATAGCAAAACGATTGAGTCAAAAACAAGAGAACATTTACTAAAAAAATTACAAAAAGATTTAACTGTTCAATTCATTCTAGGGTTAGCAGATACAACTTTTTTAAGGAAAGCCATATTATTTTCGTGAACATGCTTTTTCAATCATCTACTTAAAAGGAATGGTCCAATTATAGGGATAAAAATATATCATTGCTTTGGTAATTCTTCTAGCCCTCTAATATCTTCACTTGTGTAATTTTTTGATTTTTGATTATCAATTACGTCACTTATTGTTACATCATCTCTAAACATAATAATCACCTTTCAATAAAATAATTTTATGCTTTTATTTGCGTTGAGCAAGTTAAACGGTTAAATAGTATGATTTATATCTAAGGAAATTAAAAGATATATCAATCAAAAAGGTACATAACGCAAATTATTTCACTATAATATTAATTATAATCCAACGACTAAATGGAGATGATTTTATGGAGACCAATGAACCTAAAAATTTCGATACAATGATTAAAGAAATTTCTAAAGGAAAAAGAAGAAGAACGCTGCAAAGTAGGAACGTTCCTAAAAATAATATATATATATATTCGAAAACATATATCTATAAAGGAAGTCTTATAACGCGCCCAAAAAATTATTCTGAAAGACAAACTTCTTTTGAATGTGACGATGAAAATGATTATTGATTTTTACGCAATGAAGTTGAAAAAGATATCAAGTTTATAAACGCAAACGATTTTAAAATTAAATGAACTTATTATATACCTATTTTTGGTTGTTTTTTTGCTTGGGGGGATGCTTCTGCATATAAAACAAAAATGGCTTCAAAAGCATTTATTGAGGTTTTTAGAGTAACTTCAAGTATTTTTAATTTTGGTATTTATGATACTTTAGTAGTTACTACTATGACATTTATGTTTGGGGGATTTTATAATTTAATGGATAATAATATAGCATTAATAATTTTGTTTTGTCTAATTATTGCATCTATGCTTTCTCTTATATTTGCAGCAGCTATAGCACCGATTTGATATTGCAAATTTAAAATTAAAAAAACGATTATTTCAGCTGGAAACGAACTAGGACTAGAAACGTTAGCTCAAGAATATTTAGAACACCATCAAAAAAAGCACAAGTGAAAGCACAAGCCCAAAACTAAAGATGATAAACTTGAAGTAAAACCTTAAAGGTTGAATAAATAGTAGTGCTCGGTCCCGTAAATGGCCCGCACTTATTCTTTATTCGGTTTAGAGTGTGATCTTATAAAATATTTGTTTAATAGAGGTTTTATAATGATATTCAAATGTTGTATTTTGAATTACAATTCACAATTACAGCAATAATATTATGTGTTTTAATGGCAGTGTGATAGTTGTATCCATGATTATTTTTGCAACCTTGCAAAGTTAGTCTATTGAGACTGTTTAATTAATTTCAAAATTATAGAAATTTAGGAAGGAAGGAATTAAAATGCGACCTAAAAATTATTCTGAAAGGGAAAGTTGTTTTGAACGAGATAATGAGAATGATTTACTTATTCTACGAAATGAAGTAAAAAAAGACATTATCTTTTTAAAGGATTTTAAAATTAAATGAATATATTATGTGCCTTTTATAGGTTTTTTAATGGGTAGTTTTGATTGTAGAAAATTAAAAACGCAGATGATTTCAAGGCCGTTCATTGAAATTTTTAGAATCATGGGAACACTTTTTCCTTTCGGGAATATTGTTCTAATTTTTGTATGTTTTATCATACTCCTATTGGGGCAAACCGCTAGTGATACACAAAATCCAATGTATTATATATTAATAATTCTCCCCGTTATTATGGGTATTGCGCAAATTATAATTCCTATAGTGTATCTAAAATTAAAAGTTAAAAATACAATTGCTGAAGCTAGAAAAAAACTAGGAATAGAATAAATATTTTATTGCATTTTAAAAATTCATGAAAAGAAACCTCGACTTTTGTTGTTGGTTTCTTTTCAAATAAATATTAAAAAAATGAAACTTGTGAAGGAATCATTTAAAAACTCAATATTGTTTATTTATAAATAGTAGCGTGCGGTCTCATAAATAGCCCGTACTTGCGCCTTATTTAGTTGCCATTGTTATAAAATTTTTACTCAATAGAAGCTCTTTAATGTTGTTCTGGCTATTTTAGAATAAAGAAGCTACTTTAAAAAAATCTAATGTTGTTCCAACAATGATTTTAGAAAACAGTTCATAAGCTTCATAATTTTTAAACCCAAAGATAGTCTCCACTAGATAGTGGTGATTCTTCGATAACATTGAATAGGTGTATACCTTCGTATATTTTCCTTCTTCAAATAAATCAATGCTAGATGATCCGACAATAACTTCTTTACCTGTATAGTTGTTTTCTATCACGATCGTATCCGATCCTTTTAGAACAACTTTGCCATATAAATATATATTTATAATATATCTCCTTAAATTAAGATCTATTTACAAGCGTTTATTATCCATATACAATCATATTGTTAATAAGTGAAATTGTTACTAGAAAAAAGGGAGGCAACCTCTCTTTTTTTCTATTGTATATAGTACAAAAGTAGAACCCGTGAGAGATCTATTAAAACTTAATTTTATAAATCGTCTAATTCAATAACGAAAGAATACAAATTGTATTAAAAATATGACTCCAAACGAACGAAGTCATAGATAGTTTACTGCTTTTTTGTTTTTTCCCATCTTTTGATTCGATATATGGAGTAAAGGATGCCTAATATGTATCCATATTGCAAAGAAGAAGCTAAAATAAGGGAAGATATCCCGGCCGGTCAATTAAAATCATCTCCATAAGAAGTCAAAGAAAGAATACATGTTCAGAAAATAATAAAACCTACCATGAACAAAACTAAAAATACCACAAATCAAAGAGCACATTTTTTTGTCCTATCGTACTGCGGTCTTTTTTTGTTATTTGTGATAAAAGATACGTTGTTATTATTAATATGTTTGTAGTATCAAAAAAATAAGAAAACAAGGCCAATTACCGGTATGAAAATATACCATTGTTTTTTCATATTTTCTAAACCACGGATTTCATCAGATGTATAGTTAAGGTGCCTTGGACTATATTTAAACATAGTTGATTATAAACTATTTCTATTAAAAGTAGGCAATTTAAACTTATCCAAAAAATAGAGACCGTGAGGATTCTATTTAAAACTTAATTTTTTTAACCGTATACATAGGCCTTAGATAAACTCATTTGTTTCTTAAAAGTTTCTATGTCATCATTATCAAATGATTCTTTAACCTTAAATTAGTCAATGGTCAGCAAGATATAAATTTTTTTCACATTTATAATTTTTTCTTCATTGCTTTTTTATTCTAACAAACCTTCTATTTATACTTGTGGAGTATATCTATTATTCGATTTGGAATATCTTTGATCGATCTAATTTTCAAAACTTGAATCATGTTAAATTATTGTACAATGCAAATATAGATGTATAATTAAAACATTATGTTCACATATTTTATTAAAAAAATCAGTTTAAAAAATTGTACAAAAGAAGAGGTGCTGGTCTAGAAAAACTAACAAGATAGTGATATATTTGACTGCCTCTCATAGGGAAAATTCTATTAGGATTTTGACTTTGGAAGCATGCTACAGTTGATAATTTACGAGTTATATCAAATGGGATATGGAACCAAAAACCAAAAAATTATAACAAAAAAACTTTTGTTCTATCAATAATAATAAGTGGTTTTATTAGTATAATTGTAGTTTTTGCTATTGCTTTATTTTTAGGACTACAATTCTATTTTAAAATTAATAATTATTCAATTCCAGTAAGTTTTCGTTATTCTGTTCCGCTGTGAGTGCCGTCAACATCTTTTATAATCTTGGTTTTTATATATAATTATTTAGGACAAATAAAATATATAATACCCATTGTTTATGCTGTTCATAAATTTAATAAAACACACACCATTAATTCTGAAGAAAAATGTGAGTTGTAATTTAGAAGTCATAAAATATTATTAATTTATTTACTCAATTTTTTAATTTTCCGAATTGCATTCACTATTGGTCCTAAGGCAGATCACGTAATTACAATGCTCACTAAAAATAGCGGAGCCATTATAATTGCAAAAATAGTTCATAAGCCTTGTCCGCCAACATCTATATTTTGGAGATTAAAGTAGCACAATATTCCCAAAACTATTCCTAATATTAAAACAATAAACTCTAATATTAGGGAAGAATAAAGGAAGACATTTGCAAATTTTTCGACGGTTCAGTCTGTCGATCAACTTGCTGAAGTGATTTTTTTAGAAAGTGAATATTATTTTCACGAACATGCTTTTTTAATCATCTGCTCAATAGGATAGGGCCAATTACCGGAATTCAAAATCACCATTTCTTTGGTAAATATTCCAAGCCTTTAATATCTTCACGGGTATAATTTGATCATCTTTCATTTTTTAGTATTTCACTTAACGTGTAATCATTACCATTCATAAAAATCACCCCTCATTTAATAATTATATCTTTTATATTTGCATTTTTCAGGACATCCGATAACATTAATAAACACCGATATATCGCGGTGTTTATTATATAAATAGACATAAAATTTTAAAAAACTTAATGTTTAATAACAAATGTGCTATTATTTATACGCATATAGTATTATATGTATTTTTAATAGTGTGTGGCAGAACTTATCATAAGTTCGAGATGACCACGCGATGAACACAAACACATAGGAGGTGTTGCATATGGCTGCTAAAAAGAAAGAGATTACTAGAATCGCTAAACTTGAATTAGTTGGAGGGAAGGCTAAACCCGGACCAGCTTTAGCATCAGTTGGGATTAACATGGGAGAATTCACTAAGCAATTTAATGATAAAACTAAAGATAGAATCGGACAAGTTGTTCCGGTTATCATTACTGCTTACAAGGATAAATCATTTAATTTTGTTTTAAAAACAACCCCAACAACAATATTATTAAAGGAAGCTGCTGGAATTAAATCTGGTGCAAAAAACCCTTTAATCCAAAACGTTGGTAAAATTTCTAAGGAAAAAGCTTTAGAAATTGCACGATATAAATTAGTTGATATGAATGCATACGACGAAGAAGCTGCATTACGCATGATTGCAGGAACTGCAAAACAAATGGGATTAGAAATTGAAGGCGTTGACCCAATGCCTGTTTCTGGAAAGAAGGTTAAATAGTTATGGCAAAATTAACTAAGAAATTAACAAAAGCTTACGCGGCATTTGATATTGATAAAATCTATTCTTTAGAAGAAGCAATTAAAATCGCTC
>JAACJW010000032.1 GCA_021378525.1 Ureaplasma sp. Hg2
TAAAACTAGCAGACGTTTTACGTGGTAAAAATAAACCAACTTTCACACCTAACGTTGATTGCGGCGATTTCATTATCGTAATTAATGCTAGTAAGGTTAAACTTTCATCAAACAAAGCTGAACGTGAAATCTGATATAACCATTCACATTACTTAGGCGGGCTAAGAGCACGTACTGGGACTGAAATGATTAATAAGTATTCTGATGAATTAATCAGACGATCTGTTAAGGGAATGCTTCCTAAAAACAAATTAAGTCGTCAAATCATCACAAAATTATACATTTATAAAGATGCTGATCACAAACATGAAGCACAACAACCCAAAACATTAAAAATTTAATTAAAGAAGGAAAAATATTATGGCAAAAGTAGAATATAAAGGCTTAGGAAGAAGAAAATCTTCAGTTGCAAGAGTTCGTTTAGTACCCGGAACCGGTAAAATTACTGTAAACGAACGTTCGGCAAAAGAATATTTTCCTAATTCGCTAGTAATCCAAGATATGGAACAACCATTAGTTATAACTAAAACAAAGAATTCATTTGACGTTCAAGTTAAAGTTAACGGTGGCGGTTTCACTGGTCAAGCTGGAGCAATCCGTTTAGGAATTGCAAGAGCATTAATGGCTGCAAACCCAGATTATAAAGCGATTCTTAAAACTAAGAAATTAGTAACACGTGATGCACGTGTTAAAGAACGAAAGAAATTTGGTTTATACGGAGCACGACGAAGTCCTCAATTTACAAAAAGATAGAAAACCGAGCGAAAGCTCGTTTTTTTATTGCTTAATATGGTTATAATTAAAGATAATTAATTATTGATTTAGAAATAAACATTTATTACGACCTATAAATTAGTAAAATTTACCGATTAAAGAGAGGATGTTTATGGAATGATTGAATTGAGACAATTACTTAACCTTACAAGATAAAATAGATAAACTAGCAGATGAGGAACCATTTTCAGCTTTGTCACTTTTAATGTGAAAATATTATGGTTTTGATTTCCAATTTGAGATAAATCATTTCGGCATTTTAATGTATAGTAAAATTGATCTTGAAACAAGAGACTACATCACCATTAAAAATGAAAACTGTAAATTATGCTGGATGATTAATCACCCGTATATTGATCATGATGTGGCAATTGACTATGATGATTTATTTGCACATCAACAAAAGACTGTCATCAAATTAAATAATGGCTGCAATGATGTCTTGTATGATAATTTATTAGAAGCTGAAATTACTAAGCTAAAACTTGAACCAAGTGCAGTTATCAAAATTGGCAATTGGAATAGTAACTATATTTATAACATGGCCCAAATGTTTGAATTCCCCGGTAAAAAAATGCAAAAGAAACGGAACCATTATAATTATTACATTAAGAATTTTGCAGATGATTCAGTTGTTAAGAACATTAGAGATGTTAAACCAGCACTATTATCACAGTTTCTTAACAAGTCGATTGTTCAATATGAAACAGGTGGAAATAAAGCTGAAAGCGAAATTTATCAATATCTAGTTGAAACTGAAATGTTCAAAAGTGATCGTTACGTTGGAAGTGTTTTATATTATCAAGATGAAATTATTGGTGTGACGCTTGGTTTCGTTCATGGACAATACTTCGAAGTGGTCATTGAACGTGCTCAAAAGGACATTAGAGGGGCTTTTCAATATTTAATAAGTAATAATATAAAAATGCATCAAAAGGCCTTAGAGGGGTGCTTATACATGGATCGTGAAGATGATGCCGGGATAAGTGAACTTGATTATTCGAAACGCTCATACCAACCAATCAAAATTTATAAGCGGGTTCTAGCGAGGTTTAATTAATGAAACTAATTCAAGGGATAACCAATGATAAACAACATAATGATTATCTTGAATTATTTCACGAATCTTTTGGTGACGCATTTGAGACAATCGAAACATATTTAAAAGGTTTAATTGACCCAAAGGATATTTGATTACTTTATGATGGCGATGTTTTAGTTTTCATTTGTTCAATTAGCTTTAAAAAAATCGTCAATCTTAATAATGAAATTTTAAGTTGTGGAGTTATTAATGGAATCGCTACTAAAAAAACTTATCGACGCCAGCATTTAATGCAGACATATTTGTCTAAATATATTTCCCATTATCAAAATCAAGTTGATGTTTTAGCGATTCAAGCATCCAATTGAGATCTTTATAAGTGGCTAAATTTACAGCCATGCGACATTTGTGTGCAATATAAGGTAATTGATAACTTTAAAGGGGCGGAATCAAGTATAATTAATATTGAGCAATTAAAAGCGGTTATTAATCATCCTCAACAAAATCAATGAGTTTGGTTAATGGAAGAAAACGAAATTAAAACATTAATTAAACTGGTTCAAGATAATCATTATTATTTTTATAGTAACCAAGGAGCAATTTTAGTTTTAGACAATAGCGGACGATTTATTTATGCGGCAGCAGATGAAGATAAATCGTTGCTTTTGCTAATAAAGGAATTCGGAATCAATGGAACTATCGCTTACAATTTCTCGGGTCTTAATAGTTCAATTAATGCAACTAATAAAACGGTAACGTTTACTAAAATAATAAATTCGAATATACCTATTAATGTTTTAAAATTAATCCCTAATTTTCTATAAAACAATAAAAATTAATATAATTTTTTAAAGTATCAAAGCGTTAATTTATCAGAAATTTATCTATTTTTAGCTAATAAGAATCATCTCTTTGATTCTAATGCTAAAAAATATTGATTTTAATTAACAAAAAATAATAAATATATAGTATAATAATTTTGCTTGATACGGAAGTATAGCTCAGTAGGTTAGAGCACACCCCTGATAAGGGTGAGGTCGGTGGTTCGAGCCCACTTACTTCCACCATTTTAGAAATAAGGACAGACGTCCTGTTATATGGGGCTTTAGCTCAGCTGATAGAGCACCTGATTTGCATTCAGGAGGTCGTGGGTTTGAACCCCATAGGCTCCACCATTTTAAAACAAATAGGCATCGCCTATTTTTTATTTTACATTAAATGAGTTTGGTAGATAAAAGAGGTATAAGGTGAAATCAAAATATAAATCAAAATTTGAAGACACAAAACAAAAAATACTTTCATTTAAATTAGCTAACATTTTCGGTAATAAAGAATTTGTGAAGATAATGTGAAAGTTATTTCTACCTGCCGCTTTACAAAGTTTGGTCTCAATTGCTGTTGTTTATGTTGATAATTTATTTGTTGCCCAATTTGTTGGGACAGCAGGCAAGACAGCTTTAGGATTATGTAGTCCCTTTTTAATGCTGACTCAAACCATAACATGTGGCGCAATCATTGGTATTGGCATTATGACAGCTCAATATTATGGCTCAAATAATTTAAATAAAACACGCCAAACAATCTACATTAAAATTTGATTAGCTTTATTTTTTGGTGTTATATTTACAGTTCTAATGTTATTTATTCCAGGGCAAATAATTTCTATTACATCGGGAATGTCGGCGAACGGTGATCAAACGCAAATTTTTGAATTTGCAAAACAATATATGTTTTGATCGGCCTTATCAATTATTCCGGCAATGTTGAACTTTGCATTGTCTTTTAGTTTTAGAGAAACTCGTCAACCGAAATTTCCACTATATGCCGCATTAGTTGCGATGGTAGTCAATATTATTCTTGATCCCTTACTAATCATAAGTTCATCAAGTAATATGGAAGCTATTCGTAACGTGGCATTAGCAACGATGGTTTCTAGGGCATTGCAAGCACTAGTGCAAATTGCAGTAATAGTGTTACGTCGTGATAATGTAATGTTTTTCTTTAAGTCCTATAAAATAGATTGGAAAGTTATTAAAGCTGTTTTTAAAAACGGATGACAAATTTTTTTCAATGAAATTTTATATGGATTAAGTGGAACTTTTTTAATTATATGTCTATTACATTATGGTGACGATTATTCCGCCGCCTCGGCAGATAATATAAACGTTCCCGATGCGAGTACGACAGTTAGTTTGATTATTCAATACACAACTATCATTTGGCCAGCCCTAGCTTCCGGTAGTGCGGTGCTCGTCGGAGGTCGATTAGGGGCTAATGCTGTGGACGAGGCATATCGTAATAGTAAGTGGTTGATGGCATGAGGCGCTGTGATGGCGACCTTCATGGGTTTGACAATACTTGCAGTATCGTTTTTTATCAATCCAATCCTTAGTCCAGAGGCTGATTCCACTACATTATTATTAACACAACATATGGAATGAGTAATGATACCAATTATTATGAGCCAAGGTGTTTTTAGTATGGTATACTATTCGTTGCAAGCGGGTGGGTCAAAATGAATTTTCTTTGCCGACGGATTAATTAGTTTAATTTGAACGATTTTAATGGCAAGTTTAACTTTTACATCAGTAAAGTATCAAATTCCACCCACTTTATTTGTTGCTATATTAGAATCAAATCAAATAGCTAAAATGTTTATAGCCATTTTCATTTATAAAAAAAGCGGTTGAAACAACAATTTAACCACATAGGAGGAATTATGTTATTCCAAGATTTACTAAATAAAGAGACCGCTGAAGCGGTTGCGAGTTTAAAATTTTCAAAACCAACTGAAATTCAAACTAAAACAATTCCATGATTATTAAAAAACAAAAATATTATTGGAGTTGCACCGACAGGAACAGGAAAAACACTTTGTTTTTTAATTCCGGCAATTAATAAGATTGATACAAACAACGGATTACAAGGAATTATTATCGCCCCCACACGGGAATTGGCGAGACAAATATATGAGAAAACCGAACCCTTTCGTAAAGCTAATAGCGACCTTCGAATAAGATTGCTTGTCGGCGGAGTTGAAATGAGCAGACAAATTAATGGGATGGCTAAAGCACCGCATTTAATAGTTGCTACTCCAACTAGACTTAAAGAAATTTATAAAGTTGGTGCTATCTCATTAAAAGAAGTTAATACATTTATTTTAGATGAAGCTGATATGTTAATGGATTTAGGTTTTTTTAAAGACATAGATTATCTTTATAATCAGCTTGATCACGAGCATACAATTCAAAAAATGGCATGATCTGCAACATTGCACGAATTATTAAGTAGACAATTAAAAAAATATTATAAAGATACAAAAATAGTTCAAGTCGGTGGATCTATTTGATCTAACGATAACATTAAACATTATTTAATTCATACCGAAGATAAATATCATGCTTTAAGCATCGTAATAAAAACAATAAACCCATACATGTGTTTAATCTTTTGCAATACTAAAAAAGAAGTAAAAGAGATATACCAATATTTATTAGAGCAAAACAGAAGCGTAATTATGATTCACGGGGGACTTCCGCCAAGAGAAAGAAAAAACAATTATCGAGATATAAAGAAATTGAAGTATCAGTACGTTATAGCATCCGACTTAGCAAGCCGCGGTTTAGATATAGAAGGTGCTAGTCACGTTATATCTTGAAACCTTGCCGATGACGCTGAGTGATATATGCATAGATCAGGTAGAGTTGGGCGAAGTAAATATTTGGGAGAATCCTATGTAATGTATGATAAGAAAGATGATAACAAACTTTTATCCCTTATGGATAAAGGAGTTAAATTCAACCATATCACTATTAAAAATAATGAACTAATTGAAAAAGATTACACCATTAAGAGAAAACCAAAAATTCATAACAAAGCAAGTGATATAGAAGTCAAAAAATTAATCTCTAAGTCAAAACAAAAAGTTAAACCTGGATATAAGAAAAAACTAAAAAAAGATATAAGAAAAATTGAACAAAAGCATAAAAGATCACATATAGATAAAACTATGAAAGAAAAAAGAATAAAACAATATAAAATAGAAAACAGTAAAAAAAGTAATTCGGAAGAATAATTTATTTATTATAAATCATTTAAAACGCGACTAGTCGCGTTTTTTTTACATTACTTGCTATTAGAAATTAGTGCTATTATACAGAATTATAACCCTACAAATAAAACATGTTTTTAACGCGACTCTTATTTAACGATAATGACGGACTCCTCTAAGATTACATAAAATCTAGAATAAGATATTATAATTAAAGTTAATGGTTTAGAAAATATAAGCTTTTAACTCAATAATTGTAAGAATATTGATATGTTTTAATGCCTACTCTTAGACGTTAAATACACGCTATATACGGTGTTTTATTAGAAATGTCCATAATAATGATAAGTATTAATACAACTGATCATCAAATATTACTAGAAATTGAAAATTAATACGATAACAACTAGTAAAAATACTAATATCTGGAATAAATTAAGTGAATAATCACTGAAAGTAAGCTAATTATATCGATTACAGAGCCATTTTAAGGCTAATATAGGCTGATTAGATCGATAAATGTATGAATATTGATATGTTTTAATGCCTACTCTTAGACGTTAAATACACGCTATATACGGTGTTTTATTAGAAATGTCCATAATAATGATAAGTATTAATACAACTGATTATACCTAAAATTTAAATTTTTGTGTGTATATAGTAGCGTATACACACATACATATATAGCAGTCATAATTTGATCAAAATAGCTCCAAAATTGAAGTAAAATAGACAAAAAACTAATAACATTTATATTAAATATTTTTAAAAATAATATATATAAATATATATTACAAATAAGAACAATGAAAATTTTAAAGACTTTAGTATTAAAACAACATATAAATCGTTTTTAAGCGACTTAATTTTAATGAATCGTGAAACCCCTATGAAACATTAAAAAACATCTTACAGATATGCTAAAATGCCTCTCAGGGCTATTCTTAGGGAGGAATTATGTTGATAAAGTATAAATTGTATTAAATATTCTGCATGTTCATAATTTATAATTAAATAATATTGTTTTTAATGATATTTATATGATCAATTAATTTGTAGCTGCAAGATTTAAGGAATAACGTTATTTATATACTTACCTACGGTAATATTTGCTTATATGGCACAATTATTGCATATAACCTTAAAATATAAAGCATTCGATAAGGTGAATAACTATAAAAATAGATCTATTTTGTCCAAAATAACGATGAAAATAGCGAAAAAATAGGTATTTCATAACTAAATCATACTAGACTATTTCCAAAGATACTATAGTATAGTAGGTTATTTTCATACAATAGTATAAATTTAAGGTTAAGTTTTAGGTCCTTAAAATAACGAAATGGAAGCTTAAATCTGCATTGATGGATATTTAATGGCAGGAATCAATATAAAAAATATATAATGTTGAACATTACTGATTAACGATTTAGATATTAATGATTATGTTGCCGGCATTGTAGAGATCAAGACTTTCATTAAGGCGACAATCTTCTAGTTGGTATGGAGGAGGTAATAAAAAATTTCCTTTTCCAAGGAAATTAATTTAGTTACTTGCTCTTAGGAAGATAAGAATATCTTCTGAGTTATAACCCACCAATAAACGATATGGTTTGTTACTTCTATTATATTGCACGATGATTGGTCTTCTTAAGATGTTAGGTCTCTCGATAACCAATCTAACAACTTCATTAGTGTGTAATGAGTTGATATCTATTTTATTATTAATGATATATTTACTTCGCGGCGATATAATGTCTTCAAAGCCATTTAGTGTTAAAGATAGAATATCTTTAAACAACGCTTCATTTAGTTTACTTTTAGTCAAATTTACTTTAATTACTTCGATATTGTTCTCTGTGAAAAAATTTATTGCTTTTTTACATGAATAACAATTACTACTATACAGAATTTTAATCATATTTACTACCCTACTCTTATAAAATTATTATATTACATAAATCAATAAAATAAATACTAATATCGTTATTTGTGCTATAAAAAAGTAATTTTTAGCATTCCAAGGTTAGATTTTGTCTATTTAAGAGTTGTCGCCTTTATTATCTTAGCTAAACTAAATTCAAATGATGATGAATTATTATATTGGTATTGTTCGACATTGTAAATTTTAGGAATATATTTATTGTTGTTGGCCTCCGCTAATAAGGCAACCTTAGCTCCCTTGCTAACACAATAACCTAGCATAAAGAAATAATTACTATAATTCGCGCTTAAATCAAAGATAAAAAGACCGCCTTGATCAACTAATTCATAAAATTTAAATAAATCAGATTTACTAGAAAGATTATTTAAATCCGATGTAATTAGCATATATCCATACTGGCGAGAAAGTTTTTTTGCGCTATTAAACTTTGGTGCATCATCACCGATACCAAATAGGTGCATTAGCTTATGATCGTAATCTAAGTGTTGGTCATTCATCGTTTTAGGGTCAACATCTTTATCGTGAACGACATACGTATCATTTTGGGATGTAATAGTAAAGCCAGTATTTTTAATTTTAGTATTTCATAACATGCTTATCTTGGTGGCTAAATCATTGTATTGCTCGGTTGATTCACAACATTCGTGTAAATATTCATTTAGACAATAAGCAAGGAACTCATCGCTCATATCTGATTCATCAATATCCTGAAGGAAAGTTGACATAATTCACCAACGCGGATTTTCATCATCATATTCTGGGCTATCGATGTCTAAGTGATTGCAGGCATCACTAATGAAGCGCTTAATTTGATATTTAGAAAGATAGGGGAAACCAATGTTGTTATCACTAATAATCATTCGTGCCATATCTTCATATAATTTATTACTTAATTTTAATATTTTCATAATATCCCCCACATTGTTAGGTTTATTATATATTGAAAGTTAGATTATTTTTTATTTTCATCTTAAATATTGGTAGGAATAAGATCATTAATATTATTGATGATATCACTTACTAGAGAAATGGGGTTTACATAAAAGGCAAAACCACTAAACAAGAAAGTGTTTAAGAGATACATTTTATGGCAAAATAATTCAAATCCCGCATGATTAACATCAGCCTGAGTTGATAAAAGAGCAAAAATAGTTTGATTGGAAATAATGAATTCTGGCAACATTAAAATAAAAAATATAAATGCGCCTAAAAAATGTTTCCAAGAAAATATCGAACTTCTTCGAGTCTTACTATTTTTATCGGTCATCTTGTTAAGTTGTAAAACGCGAGAACGTTTTATCAAACGTACAATAAAATAAATTACAATAGCAATAATATTAATTAAAGCTAGACATACAGCTAAAAAGAACATCGCCCCAAAAAGACGCTCATCATTACCAAGAAGGCCGAAATCAAACATATCAACATACTCACTAGGGATGAAATTATGAAAAATTGAATCAGCGAAATTTGTTAACTCGTTCTGTAAATCGGTGGAGTAAGTATAAGCTAAATACAATAATGCGTATGCCCCCAAATTGACGGTTCCAAAATAGATTGCGGCTTTGTACCTAATGAGATAACCTAAAGTGATAATAACTAAGGCAACGATGAAAACTATTAGTAAAGGAACGTAGTAAGGGATGTCAACCCGATAATCTGGTATCTGCGGTATTGGTATTGGTGGTATTGGCGGTATTGGTGGTATTGGTGGTGTAACCTGTATGAGTGAAAAATTAATCATTATTTTATTCCCTTTGACTTTAATTATATCAATTTTATTTTGACCCATCAAATAATCACTTATGTATTTAAATAATAATTTAGTAGAATAATTATATGACTAAAACATTAGATAACTTAAAGCAATATTGCATTCAAGAACAAATTCCGATTGTGCGTGAAGATGTAACCCAATTTATGAGAGAATATTTAGAGTCCAAAAAATCTAAAAATTTTCTTGAAATTGGTACCGCATTCGGATATAGCGCTTTATGATTTGCTGAAACAACTTCACTTAAAAAAATTACAACGATTGAAAAAAATATCGCAAATTATGAAACGGCACAATTATATCTTGCCAATAATGATAAAATAGAATCAATTTTAAGTGATGCTTTTACTTATCAAAGCGATATCTTGTATGATGTCATTTTCATTGACGGACCAAAGAGTCATCAAGATGTTTTGTTTATGAAATTTCAAAATAACCTAGCACTTGGAGGAGTTATTTTTATTGATAATATTTATCTTAAAAAATTTAGCAAACAAGAAAATTTAACCAAGAATCAAAAAAATTTGATGAAAAAAGTTAAAGCTTTTGAAATGTGATTAAGAGCTTTAACTGATTGAGAAATAGAAATTTTAGAAATTGGTGATGGATTAGCGATCTGCACTAGAAAATAAAATCCAATTATTCTTCGATTGTAATTTGATGTTGTTGTTGATAAATACTTAATGCTTCATTAATTAATTTGATAATCATTAATTTATCATCATACGATAAGGTAGCAAATAATTTTAATAATAAATCTAGAATCAAGGGATAACGATTTTTATTGATGCAATAGGTTAAGGTATCGTCTTTCTTTAATAGTTCATCTAAAATCGGCTTGTTATCCTTACTAATGTTTTGGGCTGCTAATAACAAAGTTAAAACGCCTTTATGATCTGGTTCGTTTTGATTTAGTTGAATTGAAAAAATGTCATCAGTAGATAATTTTTTAATGATTCAAGGGGTTCTAACCTCCATTATTTGAGCATCTAAATATTGGTTCCAAGAAGCTGCTTCCTGATTTTTTGTTAGATAATATTTTTGATTAATCGGTGTGATGTTATTAATGCCCATCAATATTTTTTCAAGGTATTGCGTGTTAATCAAACTTTGATTTAGACCTCATAAAATTAAGGGAATTAAATAAAAAACAAAGCGCGGTTTATCATCTTGTTTAAATTTTCCCAATTGATAAACTCCATTGATAACATCATTTTGATGATGGCCAACATAACCTAAACGGATACTTAAATAATCATCATCAGTCATTTCAAACAAATGGATTTGTTTTAATGAACCAATATCGTAATCCTCTTTCTTACTAATGAAATACGGATTATTTTTATGGTTAAAACTAAAAAACTTTCAGGCTAAATGATTTGGAAAAATTTCTAAAGTACTATTTGTTAATAATAATTTGCGTTGAAAGAACCGATCAAAATCCACATCCTTTAAATTACTTGCACGATTGATAAGATGAAAATCAATAATTGGTGATAAGTTACCTAAGAATCAAAACTCTTTCTTATTTTTAGCGAATCAAAACTTCAAACTATTTAGATAAGTAAAAATTTGTTCATTATATTCACCCTTCACTCGAAGTGAACGATAGGACTCATGCTTTAATCAACCTTTTCTAGAACTTAAATGTTCCATATCACTTAAACCATTAAAGTGGAGATATTTTTTAGTTACACTTTTATCTTTATCTTTATTATGAATTTCTTCAATGAAGTGGAATTGGTTTAAAGCAAACCCATATCTTGAATTATTAATTTTAAAATTAAATGATCTGATATCATCGTATGTCATACCACAATCATTTTTTTGATATAAAGCAATCACAATCGGAAAGGTTGCGACATTCAAAAAATTAGGGAAGCATTTACTATCAACGATTTCACCATCAATTAGTTTGTAATGATCATTGAATGATTGAAGCTGGTTGAAGTTATTTTCATCAATCAAATAAGCCAAAGGGTGCAACACGCAAAGATATTTCGCATCTAATTTTAGATAGGCATTTAAACATTCGATGTCAAGTTTACTGACAACTTGAACTAATTCGTTTTTCGTTTCAACGGTTTGTTTAGAAATTTTTAATTGGTCATAAGGTAAGTTACTAATTAATAATAAATCTTTGTTTTTGCTACAAACTGCACCTCGCTTTAAATCGTTTAAACCAATTGTCTCACAGCAAGATTTCAAATCCAAGAAGGTTTGATTTGGGCTCGTTTTAAGGATGGGATTAATATCGGCATACAAAAAATGTTTTGGATCTTTCAGAAAGTTTTTGTACTCACCTGAAGCATCAGCAATAACATTAAAATCAAGATGATTACGTTCGATGATTTTATAGACCAAAGCAATAATCTCTTTGGATGATGAAAATTGCTTTAAATGAATTCTTTGATTAGCCATAAACATCCCCGCCTTTCTTAACAATATAAAATTATATAGTAATTATTTTCATTTATTAACATAAATAACAATATAATTAAATAAGTAATTAATAAGGAGAAGAATATGAATATTATTAATATTATTGAAAAAAAGAAATTTGGGCAAGAATTAAGTGAAATGGAAATTAAATATGCAGTTGATGGTTACACCAGCAACGACATTCCAGATTATCAAATGAGCGCTTTATTAATGGCCATCCGTTTAAACGGGATGAGCGATGAAGAAACTTACTTTCTAACTAAAACAATGCTTGAAAGTGGTAAGCAAATTGATTTAAGAACACCTGGACAATTTATCATCGATAAACATTCTTCTGGTGGTGTTGGAGATAAGGTTTCATTAATCCTTTCGCCAATTGTTGCAGCTTTAGGAATCAACATTGCTAAATTATCAGGTCGCGGTTTAGGTTATACTGGCGGGACAATTGATAAATTAGAATCTGTTGGAGTTGATTTTGAACATGAATATAATATGTTAGAGCAAATCAAACAACACAAGATTTTGTTAATGGGTCAAACCAAGGATATCGCACCAGCTGATAAGAAAATCTACGCTTTAAGAGATGTTACAGCAACCGTTGATTCATTACCCTTAATGGCTGGAAGCATCATGTCAAAAAAATTAGCGCTTGGAACTAACTGCATCTTTTTGGATGTTAAGGTTGGTAGCGGAGCTTTTTGTAGTGACTACCAAACCGGTGAAAAATTTGCTAAGATAATGATTAATATTGCAAAACACTTTGACCGGAAAGTAATGATCCACTTAACCAACATGAACCAACCCTTAGGGCAAGCCGTTGGAAACCGAATTGAAATTAAAGAAACCATTTCCTTTCTAAAAGGTGAAGCAATTCACGCTGATCTAAAAAATATTATTTATGAATTTGTAGCTGATATTTTAATGTACTTAAAAATGGCCCAAGATAAAAAAATCGCTTATCAAAAAATTGATGAAGTTATTGCCAATGGAAAAGCATTTGACATCTTCCTTGATTGAGTATGTAGCGAAGGTGCAAACAAAAAGCAATTAGTTGCTGACACTTATTGAAATCCAAAACATCAAAGTACAATTTTAGCTACCGCAGATGGGTATGTTAGTTATAGTTCGACTAAGGAAATCGGTTTAATCAGTGTCGATCTAGGAGCTGGGCGAAAGCAAAAAAGCGATAAGATCGATTTTAATGCCGGAATTTATCTTAACCATAAAACAAATGACAAAGTTAAAAAGGGTGATGTTATTAGTACTTTGTACAGTGATAAACCAATTGCTGAAGCAACACTTAAGCGATTTCAAGCAAATATTCAGATATCAAATAAGCCAATTAAACTAAATAGTGCAATTTTAGGAATTGTTAAATAAAGCCAAATTGCTCATAATGCACGGTAAAAGTAGATAAAAAACAAAAATAATGATGACCAATTACGTATTAATGTAAAACATTATGGTATAATCTTAAATTGAATTTTATTATTAAAGAATAGAATATATTTTATTACAGGGCAGGCCATATGAATAATAGCAAAATAACAACAGAAAAAAACGCAACTACTAAACTTACAGTTGCTCAAGCAGCAAAACAAAACGCAAAGCAAACAGCTTCGTCAAAACCAACAACAGCTAAAAAAGCAACCGCTGCTAAAACGACAGCAACAAAAAAGCGAGCATCAACTAAAACAGGAAAATCAAAAACCACAACAGTTAATAAAGCTGCCGCTAAATTAGCTGAAAAAGAAATCAAGAAAAATTTAGCAAAGAGTCCCAAAAACGCTTTGCCTAAATTTGATATGGATGAAATTAAGCAAATGGAACCAACTTCTAAATTATCGTTTAGTGATTCCGATGCAATTAAAAAACCAAATATCAATCCTTTACTTTCAGGGATTTTAGAAGCTGGTCCAAAAGTATCAACTGGTAAACTTTTATCACCTGATGAAATTTTAGTAAGATTAATCAAGAAGGCTAAAAACCAAAGAAGAAAAGCGAACACGCTAGAATTTGTACAAATTATAGCAGCTTTTGCGCACTTTGATTTAGAGGAAGATCAATATGTTGAAATCTATAAATGTATTTTATCAAACGGGATCACCATTACTGAAGAAGAAGTCAAAAAAGGTAAACGTGGTGCTAAAAAGAAAAATGAATTAGATATTTCAGAGGATGATTATGATATCAACAAACCATTTTTAACAACCACTACAACCGAACGTGTTGATGATAGTGTAAAAGCTTTTCTAGGAGTTTTAGGTTCTTCTAAAATGTTGACAGCTAAAGAAGAAATTGTCATTGCTAAGTTATTAGGCAGCGAAAGTGAAGAAGAAAAACAATATGCAGTTAATCAATTATTAACTTCTAACTTACGTTTGGTGACTTCAATTGCTAAGAAATATTTAAACCGTGGTTTAGAATTGGAAGATTTAATCCAAGAAGGATCAATCGGTTTAATGAAAGCGATTAGTAAATATGATTACACATTAGGTAATAAGTTCTCAACTTATGCGACATGATGAATTCGTCAAGCGATTACAAGAGCGATTGCTGACCAAGCAAGAACAATTAGAATCCCAGTTCATATGGTTGAAACAATTAATAAGTTAATTAAAACTGAAAGAATGTTAATGCAAGAATTAGGTCGTGATCCAACGATTGAAGAATTAGCTGAAGCAGTTGGTGGTCAAGTTGAAGGATTTACCCCAAAGAAAATATCTGATATTAAAAAACTTAACATTGACCCCGTATCATTAGACAAACCGGTAGGGCATGATGAAGAATCACAATTTGTTGATTTCGTGCATGATAGCGACTTATTAAGTCCTGAAGAATACACTGAAAAACAATTGATGATGGAACACATCGATGAAATCTTTAGTAAAGTTCTAAGTGAAAAAGAAGAGGATATTATCCGCAGTCGTTATGGACTACCACCATACACTAAACCAATGACATTAGAAGAAGTTGGTAAGGTTCAAGGTTTTACAAGAGAACGTGCACGTCAGGTTGAAGCGAAGGCGCTTCGTAAGTTAAAGCACCCTTCTAAGAGCAGCAAATTGAAATCGTTTTTAAAAATCGATGAGTAGACTAGTTTGAATTGCAGGACAAATTAAACACGCTGATTGCGTGATGGATATTGGTTCAGACCATGCCTACCTTGCAGTTAAATTACTAAATGCCAAAAAGGCAAAACATGTAATTAATATCGAAATAAATGAAAAGCCCATGAATACTGGGATTTACATCTTAAAGAAAAACAATTTGCTAGAAGATACTGAAAACATAATTAATGATGGCTTAAAAGATTTAGAGTTCAACCGAACAATTGATTATTGTGTTATTGCTGGAATGGGCAGTCATACGATTGTTGACATTTTAGAACACGATGATGAACATATTAAAAGCTTTATTGTGCAACCAAACAATAAAGTTGATTTAGTGCGAACGTGAATTAAGGATCAAAACTATTTTATTAAAAATGAAACAGTGATTGTTGAACGTAATATTTTTTATAACATCATTGTGATTGATAAAGTTGTTGGAACACCAGTTGTAACGGCTGAAGATATTTTATTAGGTCCAATTAACCGAACTAAAAAAGAACCTGTTTTCTTACAAATGATTAACGAAAAATATCATCAATTAAATACTTTAGATTTAACGCTTGTTAAAGAAGAAGTGAGACAAGAATATGAAATCATAAAAGCCGTTTTAAAAGAGGCCAAAGATGAAGCTAAAGAATATTAGTAACTTTTTAATTAAACTATACCCACTAAAAGCTCAGGAAGAATGAGATCGTTGTGGGTTGTTTTTTTATGAAGACTTAGCTCAAAAAATTGAAAATGTCGTAGTCGGTCTTGATGTTACAAGTGATTTAATTGATTTTGCTTTAGCTAATAAAGCAAACCTAATCATTACTCATCACCCGCTTTTTGAAGAGTCTGAAAACTTTACTGTTTATCCACATGTGGCACGATTAGTTAATCGTCTAAAACAAAATAACATCGCAACTTTATTCTTACACACATGTTTTGATAAAGCTAACAATGGAATGAATGAAAGCCTGGCACAAGATTTAGAGTTAAGCAATATTAAACGAGTCCCTAACTCTGATTACTTAGTTGTTGGTAAACTAAGTAACGCCTTAGACTTTAATACCTTCGTACGAAGGATTAAAGATAAGCTTAATCTTAATGAGGTTTATGCGATTGAAAGCAAGCGTCCTCGTAAGTTTAATAATGTTGTGATTTGTGGAGGATCTGGTTTTAGTGAAATGAAAACCTTGATTGAAAACAAGAAGGAACTAGCTAAAGAACAATACGATGTTTTTTTGACTGGCGACATTAAATGGCACAATTGGTTAGATAGTAATGAAAACGGAATGTATGTGATTGACATTGGTCATGTTGCTGAGAAGATTTTTATTAAGAAAATTGCGAACGATCTAAAGGGCGAATATAACCGTTTAAACATCCTAACTTATGAACCAAAAATCAAAATTAAACAATACTAATTATTAAAATTTAACATGAAATCTCTAAATGGGTTTCATGTTTTTTTAGATACTAAATGGTGATTATAATATGATTTTATAATGTCGTTTTCTAACCCAATTTTATGATAGATAATACTTGTGATGAACAATTGAAATCGATTATTTAATTTCTACTTTAGAGCTCCTAATAAATAAGTTGAGTTTAATCAAAAT
>JAACJW010000033.1 GCA_021378525.1 Ureaplasma sp. Hg2
ATTAAACTATGTTATAATAAATTTGCTTAATTAGGATTATCTATTGAGAACTACCTGGTAGTTCTCATTTATTTTTTTAGAAGGGTATCATGAGCGAAACATTAATTAGGAGACAAACAATGAGCAAAACAGACATTACAGAAGTACAAAAAAAATTAGTAGCAGAACTAAACCCAAACATATCAGTTAATCAAAACCAAAAATTAATTGAATACATCAAAGGGGTGGCAATTGAAAAAGGAATTTCAACTGATCGCATCGCTGAATTACTTGAAAGTGCAATCTATAAAACTTTTAAAAAGCCTTTACCAGATTGTGAATTAAAAGTTAAAGTAGACATTGATAAAGGGACCATTAAATCTTGATGATTATTAACAGTTGTTGATTGTGCATTAGATTTTGATTACGATGATTTTAATGAAATTCCATTAATCAAAATAAAAGAAGCAGGGATTGATTTACAACCCGGTGATATTTATGAACAACCTTATGATATCAACACCGAATTCACGCGACCACAGGCAACGCAAACGTTGCAAGTGTTCCGTCAAAGTTTAATCGAAATCCAAAACGAAAAAACATTTGAAAAATGATCTCCTAAAATTGGTAAAATTGTTTATGCTGAAGTTGAAAAGGAAGATGAAAAATCTGGCTATTCAATTGCTAATTTAAACTATGTTAATTCAAAATATGAAAATGTTTCAGAATTAACTCGCCAAGCTAATTATGGTTTCGTTGGTTTCCGTGATAAGATTCCTAACGAAAAATTAATTCCTGGTCAAAGATATAAATTCTTAATCAAGGATGTAAAACGTCAAACTAAGGGATGACCAATTATCTTATCTCGTGCCGATGCAGATTTCATTAAAGAATTACTAACACTAGCAATTCCTGATATTCAAGAAGGAATTATCGTAATTGAAAAATCAGCGCGAATTCCTGGGTTCAAAACTAAGTTAGCTGTTTCAACAACTAATAACGCAATTGATCCTGCAATGTTTTGTGTTGGACCAAAAGGTTCTAATGTAATTAACATTAGTAATGAAGTTCACGGTGAAAAAATTGACATCGTTAATTATAGTCCAGATTTAAAACAATTTATTATCAATGCTTGTGGGCGTGATAAAGTTGTGGGTGTTGTAATGGCTCCTGAAGTTTTACATGAAGACGGGATGATTGAACGAAACGCAACTGTGATCGTTAAAGTTGAAGCCTTACCCGCAGTGATTGGTAAAGGCGGAACTAACATCAAGTTAATCGCTAAAATTGTTCAATGTAACATTGATATTAAAACAGTCGATCAAGCTCATGAAGAAAAAATTGAATATGATAAATTAGAATCACAAGCTACAAGAAGAAGCTCAATTCATAATTTACCTTCAATGCAACAAAGTAATGATGAAATCCTTGAGTCAATTAATAACATGTCTGAAGCAGACCGAGCTGAAATCATTAACGTTCCCGAAAGTAAACGAAAGGGAGCTAAACAGCACTCTAAATCAACAACAGATTTTGATGAAGCAATTCCTTTTGCACCAACTTATAGTGAAAACAATAACGCTGGCGATATCGACCTTCAAGAAGCCTTCAAGGACGAACTAGAAGGATTGTTTGATGAAACAAATGATAAAGATAAAGAAGACTAATCCACGAACATGTGTTTTAACGCGTGCTAAATACGAACGTAAACAATTATTACGTTGTTATGTAAAGGACGATATCTTAAATGTTGACTGATTACAAAATAGTGGTAATCGAGGATTTTATATTTATCCAAGTATAGTTAACCTTAATCAACTATTAAAGAGCAAAACAATTAAACGAATTACAAGAAATAAAACGCTTAATCACATAGAAGTATTCTATGATACGATTAACGAGATACTAAAGGGGTGTGATATTAATGCCAAAGAAACCAATTAAAGGTAAAAACAAAAAACGCACTAATAAAAATAAGGTCGTTGATAAACGACGAAACGTCAACATTAAAACGCAAATTAAAAAAGTTAATGTTGGAGTTAAGAATGGAATCTTTATTTTTACTAGTCCACTAACAATCGGAGAATTAGCACCAAAGTTAGATAAAACAACCGCTGATGTAATAAAGTATTTCTTCATGAAAGGATTAGCTTTGACCATCAATAGTATTTTATCGATTGAACAAATTGCTGAATTCTGTATTGAAATTGGATATGACTTTAAAGTTGAAATGGAAATTAATGAAGAAAATGTTTTAGAAAACATTACCTTTGATGATGATAAAAAAAGCTTAAAAAAACGGGCTCCAATTATTACAATTATGGGACACGTTGATCATGGTAAAACAACTTTATTAGATACAATTAGAAAATCTAATGTAACTAAAAGCGAATCTGGTGGGATTACCCAACATATTGGAGCTTACCAAGTTAAAACTAAAAATGGTCCGATTACCTTTATCGATACTCCTGGACATGCTGCCTTTACAGAAATGCGAGCACGGGGTGCTAATGTAACTGATATCGTCATTTTAGTTGTGGCGGCAGACGATGGTTTAAAACCACAAACTGAAGAAGCGATTGACCATGCTAAAGCAGCAAAAACACCAATTATCGTGTTTGTTAATAAAATGGATAAAGAAGGCGCTAACCCTGATAAAGTTTATAGTCAACTATCTGCTAAGGATATCGTGGCTGAATCATGAGATGGTGACACTATCTTTGTTCAAGGTTCTGCTCTTAAGGGTGATGGAATCAAAGAATTACTAGAAGCCATTAATGTTTTGGCTGAAACAATGGAATTAAAAGCTAACCCGAATCGTTTAGCTTATGGTTCAACAATCGAAGCTAACCTTGATAAAGGATATGGACCAGTTGCAACTTTATTAGTTCAAAATGGAACCCTTGAAAAAGGTGACTACGTCGTTATTGGTGCAACTTATGGAAAAATAAGAATGATGCTTGATGAAGCTAACAATGAAGTTTTAAAAGCACTACCAAGTCGACCGATAAAAGTGGCTGGACTAGAATCAGTACCACAAGCTGGGGACCGCTTCCTTGCTTTAAAAGATGAAAAAGAAGCACATCGAATTGCTGATATAAAACGAATGAAATTAATTAAAGAAGAACGTTTTCATGCAATCAACTCTGATATCAAACAACAAGTAGCTGATGGCTTAATGAAGAACGTTAATATCGTTTTAAGAGCTGATGTGCACGGTTCATTAGAAGCAATCAAACAAATGATTCCTGGGATCAAAGTAAGTGGCGCAACCGCAACATTGATTCGAACTGCCGTTGGTGGAATCACCGAATCTGATGTTCGTTTAGCACATGCATCAAATGCGATTGTTATTGGTTTTAACATCCGTCCCAACAAGCAAGTTAAAGATATTGCAAAACAAACTAATGTCGAATTAAAAACATATGATATAATTTATAAATTAAAGGAAGATATTGAGAGCATATTAAAAGGATCACTTGACCCAATCTTCGTTGAAGAAATTATTGGGGAAGCTGAAGTGCGTCAACTATGGAAACATAGTGATATCGGAACCATCTGTGGTTGTCGAATTACTTCAGGAAAAATTAAGCGAAATGCAAAAGCACGAGTGATTCGTGATGGGAAAGTAATTTACAATTCGCAAATTGCTACCTTGCAACATGGCAAAGAACAAAAAGCTGTCGTTGGCGAAGGTAAAGATTGTGGATTAACAATTAAAAACTTTAATGATGTTAAAGAAAACGATGTTATTGAAGCGTATTTAGAAATTGAAAAATCTTATGACGAGGTTAATAAGTAGTGGCCAATCAAATTAAAAAAGCAAAATTAGAAAGTCAAATTCAAGAAATAATTAATAATTTAATTCATTTCGAAGTAAAAGATAAAATAGTTAAAACCGGATCGGTTACGCTCGTTCGAGTCACAAATGATTTATCTGTTGCTAAAGTTTATGTTGACAGTCGCGATCGAACTAAAACACCAGATGTTGTTCAACATCTTGTTAAGCTCAAAGGCTTATTTCGTTCAAAAATTGCTCGTGAAATTTCAATGTATAAAGTTCCTGAACTTAAATTTGTCGTTGACGATGCAATTGATTACGCACAACATATTGACGATTTAATCGCTGATATTAAAAAAAAGGAGAAAAACTAAATGAACCAAAAAAATGAAAAAAAATCTACTGTTGATACACTAGAGCTTTCATTAAGAATTAATAAGAATGTTAAATGACATTGATTAACAATTTTACTTGTGACACTTATTATTGTCGGTATGACAGCAATAACATTAGGGTTGTTAATACCACCTCAAAAAACATACCATAACACCAACATTGTAAATCAAAATCTTGGTTTTGTTAATGCAGCTGAAATTTTATGCTATACAGTTTATGCAGTTCTATTCATTCCTGAATTATTTTTAGTAGGTTGTTGAATTTCAAGTATTAATGATGTTCATCGAAGTAAATATTTTCACGCAGCAATCATTTTCTTTTATTTTATTGCATTTGTTTTAGCAATCATTGCAATCATCTTTACAATTAGAGTTTATATTCCTTCATAGGGTACTAATAAAACTAAGAAAACAACAAAAAAATGAGTTTTAATAACTCATTTTTTTTACGCTATTTTATTATCCTTGCGGCATAGTTCGCGCAAGTCTTGATCGATGATGCGATCGTCTTCTTTAAATCACATGTCAAATTCTTTACCGTTCATTAAAGCGACATAGAAATTTTTATAAGCTATTTTTCATTTTGGATCATCATAAAAGGCTTTTTGTAAAAACTCCTTCATTTTATCACGTTGGGTAAAACCTTCCATCGGGCAACCGCATGGAACAATCGGCATTTCTAGTTTTTTAGTTTCGCGTCTAATATCTTTTTCACGACATAAAATTAATGGTCTGATAAATCATACCTCAGTTCGATCTAAATACATTTTTGGTTTGAAGGTAGCAACCCGCCCTTCGTTAATCATGTTCATAAAGAAAGTTTCAATTGCATCATCAGCATGGTGACCCATTGCAACCTTATTGCAATTATATTTTTTAGCAGCATCAATCAAAATCGCTTTCTTCATTTTCGAACATAACGAGCATTGAATTTTACCGCGTTTCATTTGGGCTCTTAGAATTTCACCCATTTGAGTATTTTCAATATGAAATTCAATTGCTTGATCAGCTCAAAATTTTATGATGGGATCATAATCGATCGCACATAAATTCATTTTTAAATGAACGCCAATTACCTCAACGTTTCAATTTAAATCTCGTTTTAACATTTTGCAATAAATGTTTAATGCGTATAACAAACCCATTGAATCTTTTCCACCAGAAATGCCGACACAAATTCGGTCCCCATCTTCAATCATTTGAAAGGCTTTATTGCCCTTTATTATACTTCCTAAAATATTTCTCATAATGCAACTATTCTACACTTGATTTATGATTTTATCAAACATTAATTTAATTAAAGCTCAATTAAATTGGACTTCAATTTATTAATTAACATATTGTATAATATCTATATAGAATAATTGTTATTTAAATACGAGGACAATTTATAGAGCATATAAGGAGATATTCATGAAACGCGAAAAATTTAAAGTATCAATTTTAATTCCTTGCTACAATGGTAAAGCTTACATCAACCGCTGCTATACATCAATTCAAAAGCAGACTTATTCAAATTTAGAAATTATTTTTTATAATGATGGTTCAACCGACGATTCATTAAACATCCTAAAACTATTAAAAGAAAAGGATAACCGTATTAAAATTATTGATTCAACTAATTTTGGAATCGGTCACGCCCGCAACGAATTATTAACTTCAGCTAATGGGGACTACATGTATTATCTTGATGTGGATGATTGAATTTTACCCAAAACAATTGAACAGTTGATTAAGAGAAGTAAAAAAGGTAAAGTTGATATTGTCGTTGGAAAAGCTAAGGTAGCTTATCAGACAACAAAGAAAATGAAATATAAAAATTTTATTTACCGTAATAAAATGTCATGGTTCATGAGTAAGGAAAATTATATTAAAAAGAATATTTGTTTAGCTTGAGGCTCAATTTATCGGGTTGATTTTTTTAGAGGGCTGAATGTGGCTTTTTTAGAGGGCAAAGTTTTTGAAGACGTCGGTTTAATGACATACATTTTTATGAATGCTAAAAAATTTCGAGTCTGTCGCAAATATGGTTATTGTTATTGACGCCACGCTGGTTCGATTTCATCTTTTAAAACAACCAAACTAAAAGACATTGTTGATTTATATGAACAATCAAACCATTTATTAGAATTATTACATGATCATAAACTTTTGAAACTGAATACCAAAACTGATTGAATCAATGGCGTGGTTATTCAAATCTTAATGCACTATCGAATTATGCTAAAAAATTGTAAACTAGGACGTAAAACTAAAAAGAAAATAAGAAACGAGCAAAAAGCTAAAATCATTAATTTAATTTATAGCGAATATAAGCTTGAAGTGAAACGAAGTAATTCATGATGAAAATACTTTTCTTTTTTATCAATTAGAAGATATTATCGTAAACAAATCAAAGCTTTAGATAAAATCAAATAATGGTTAAAAAATAATGATTATGTTTTTTATAGTGAAGCAAAGCCAAAAAATAGTTTCAAATATTTAAATTTGTTTTATAATAATTTTTATGAAACAAATAAGCAATAACAACATTTTAGTTGTCAATAAACCAACCGGTTGAACCAGTAATGATATGGTTCAAAAAGTCAAACACATCCTTCATGCAAAAAAAGTTGGTCACGCGGGAACGCTTGACCCTTTAGCGACTGGTGTACTTGTGCTAGGGATTAATGAAGGCACCAAACAATTAGGCCACTTAATCATGGATGATAAGCGTTATTTTGCGACGATTAATTTTGGTTATGAAACTGAAACTTATGATTTAGAAGGTAAGGTGACAGCAGAGAAACCTTTTAATTATTCAAATCACGAATTACTAGCGGCCCTTGATAGTTTTATGGAGGAACCATATCACCAAATGCCACCAAAGTATTCAGCCATTAAAGTTAATGGTAAAAAACTTTATGAATATGCGAGAAAAAATCAACCGGTTGAGATTAAGCCACGGTTAGTAAAAATCAACAATATCACAATCGTACATGTGCGGACCGGAAGAGTTGATTTAGTGCTTGATGTTAGCAAAGGATTTTATGTGCGAAGTTTTGCTCACGATTTAGCAGCTAAGTTAAACACCTACGGAACGATTACGGAAATCGTTCGTCTAAAAAGTGGACCTTATACAATTTATGATGCGAAGGAACTTGATGATATTTATGATTCACAACATTAATAAAAAGAATATTGATAACTGAGATTTAAAAATTGAGGATTTAGTCATGGGGTTTTTTGATGGACTTCACCAAGGCCACATGCACCTTTTTGACGATGTTAAAAAATCGACAGTGTTAACTTTTATTACGATTCCTAAAAAAAACCGTACTTTATATCCACTAGAAGAACGTGTTCAACAATTAAAAAAATTGGGTGTTAAAGATATTATTATTTACGATCTTAGTGATGATAACTGTACAGCTTATGAGTTTACTAAAAAATATCTATATAAACTAAACCCTCAACGTATCATCGTTGGCAGTGATTTTGTTTTTGGTAATGATCAAAAAGATGTGACGATGTTAAAGGATTTGTTTAATTGTAAAATTGTTAAAACAGATAAATTTTCATCTTCTGTAATTAAAAACAAAATTAATTATGGCAAAATTAAAGCTGCTAACGCTGCTTTAGTTCAGCCTTATTACCGGGTGGGCAAAGTTATTGAAGGTCAACAACACGGTCGGGTTCTTGGTTTTCCAACGATTAATTTTGTTTTAGATCAGAAACTAGTCGATATCTACAATGGAGTCTATATTACTAGCACTATAATTAATAATGAAACTTACCCCTCAGTGACTTTTGTAGGGCGCCCCTTGACGATTAACGCTAATCGTGAGGTATTAATCGAAACTTATATTATTAATTTTAATAAGGATCTCTATGGTCAAAAATTAAGCGTTGTTTTTAATAAGTTTTTAATGGAACCAAAAAAGTTTAAAGATGAAGCGGAATTGAAACTGCATATTACTAAATATGTTGATTGTGCTAAAAAATACCATAAGTTACCAACGCACACGAGTTATAAGTAAAATTAATGTATAATAAATATAAATATAATTAATACCAATAAACACGGAGGAATATAATGTTTGGACGTTTCAAAAAAAACAATAGTCAAGCGCTTGCTAAAAGCGCTGACCAACAACAAGCACAAGTAATGCAACCCCAAGTTGAAACACAACAAGATGTTGTGCAACAAGAGGCAACGCCATTTTTAAAAACTAAATATGATGGATACGTTGACAATCAACCGCGTCAAAATGTTGGCGATTTTAATTTCCAACAACAACGAATAGGAAATGATTTTGTTGATTCATCAACTGGCAAAGCGCCTGGTTATTACACTGGCCATTCAAAAAGCTATGTTGAATATCAAGCTCCAGCACCACAAACAATTCGTTTGAGTTCATATGCTACTCAAAGCCAGGAACGTGCAAAACCTGGTAAAGTTCGACCATCAGTCAAAAGACTTATCGTTCTTGAAAGTAATGACCGCTATGATGGTGGTAGATACTTAATTAACGGCGTTGATTATAAAACAACTCATAAAACTGAATACGGTAAAGTTTATCGATTTAGTAATTATTATCGAAATGAAGAATTAAAGGCTCAATGAATCGGTCACGATGACAGCATTTTTTCAACAAAAAAACCAGCTGACTATTTATCGTTTCTTGATGTTGAAAATGAAAACACTCGTTTCATGAAAGCGCAACCTTCATATAAAAAATCAAAAGAAATGACTATGATTGCTAGTTACGCAACAACTCCCGTTGCAAATGAATTTAATAAATTTGATGAATCAACTAAAAGAAAAGCCAATATTATTCGGGTTGCAGTTCACGAAAATGTTGATATTGCAAAATTCTTTGAACCAGAAAAGTTGACTGAAAAAAGTATTTTCCAATGTGACTCATCTAGTACACAACCACGAATGGATATGAAACCAATTACTCGTAATATTAAAGACCCTTATATCGTTCGCGAAAACCGTGATTTACGAGATGATCCATTTGCAAAATGGTTCCAAGAATATGAGGAAGCAAGATATTAAAAAATCTATTAAATTAGATTTTTTTATTGCCTCAAATAATTAAAAACACCTTATTTTACGACTAAAACACTATTTTCCATGGAGATATATTTAGAAAGATCACTTAATATATGGCGATAATTAAAAAAACTTTTTAATATTCTTATTCATTATTCATATAGCAAAATAATGTATGTTATAATTAAATAGTAAAAATTAGTACTAACATACGGTTTTTGCAAACAAATATTTGTTTGAAAATTTGATATAGGAAGGAAAATCAATTATATGAATTTTATTGACAATCAGTTAAATTACTTTGCCAAGAAAAATGAAAATAGTATTCTTATCAGCAATGAAGAAATATACGCTTATTTAACTAGTAAAGAGCAAACAGGCGAAGCATTATCTTATGACGAAATAAAGAGATTAATTTCATTAGTTCAACAAAACACCATCATTCAAACGTCTTACGACATGAGAAGAGAAGGTATGGAAAACGAACGAGATCGTTGATTAGTAGATATTCAAGAAGGCCACTTGTTATTAGACTGACGACGAATGGATGAAACAGTTAAAGATAAGTTAGAACTTATGTTTAACGAAAACATCTACCATCAAGAATTAAAAACAACTTGAAAACTAAACTCGTTTATTCCATTCCCAGATGGTTCTGGAGAAACTTACGAAGATAGCACTTTACAATTACATGACATTTTCATTCGTCGAAATAAAGATGATGATTTCATGGAAGTAAGACGACAAATGTGTGAATATGTTGTAGACATTAAACGACACGTCGGAACTTACCGAGCTACTAAAAACGGGCAACCGTATGATTACGATTCTGGGCAACCAATCTACGCAACGGAAGACGAAATTAACATAGCATAATTAAAACGTGAATTCGATATTTATGTTTGAACAAAAGATAGCACTATCGTGCTATCTTTTTATTATTTACTTTTGTAATATAATATGTTATATTTAATAAGACTATTACCTGGTGAACAAAGTCTTCCTCTTTTTTACGAAGTAATTAGTTAAATCAAACATAAAGGAAGAATCGAATTATGGCTATAAGCAAAAAATTAAAAGCTGATTTAGTAAAAAAATACGGCGGTCTAAAAACTAACACTGGAGTAACAGAAGTTCAAATCGCAATTTTAACATCAGAAATTAAATCATTAACTGAACATATGATAAAAAACAAAAAAGATAAAATCTCTAAAAGAGGTCTTTATATGAAAGTATCGAAACGTAAATCGTTGTTAAGATACCTAGAACATAGTGACATCAATAGATATCGTAAGTTAATTAAGGATTTAAACTTAAGAGGTTAAAAATATAAAAGATAAGACGATTGGGTCTTATCTTTTTTTTAATTTATAATACTTGAATTCAATCCTTTTCAACAAAATTAGGATTATCCTTTTTAATTCGGTCATAATATAATTTACCATTTAAGTGGTCAATCTCATGTTGCATGCATATTGAGAAGATGCCAGAACATTCTAATTCAATTTCGCTTTTTGTTAATAGATCATAAGCTTCAACAATGATTTTAGCTTTCCGCGGGATTATTCCTTTAACGTCACGAGGTACGCTTAAGCACCCTTCACCATTAGGAATATAAGAATAGGCAACTGATTCAGCGACTATTTTAGGATTAGCTAACAGATAACGATAATGACAATCACCATCATCAAAATTAATGTATATAACCCTTCGATACAAACCAACTTGGGGACCAGCAATTGCTATCCCTGGACGAATGTTATATGTCTGATCCTTTCGGTCATAACTAACATCGATATAGATTTGCATTTTTTTAATTAGCTCATTTTCTTCAGGGGTGAACTCGATCGAATCAGATTCTGAAATTTCATGCAAACGCGGTTCTTCGTGCGTTACAATCCAACTTTGATTCAAACCATTAGCCATTTTTTTTCTCATTTTAACTCCTTTAAATTTATTCATTGAAACAATATTTTCGTTCAAAAATATTAATTTACCTTATAATTATATTTATTATACATTATATTAAAAAAAATAATAAAAAGGAATACATATGTCTAAAGGTTTATTAATAGTAGTAAGTGGCCCAAGCGGCGTCGGGAAACGAACGGTTTTCAATTATTTTATCAAGAGGGAAGATTTGAATCTTACCTTTAGTATCTCAATGACGACTCGCCCAAAGCGCGAAGGTGAAATTGATAAGAAAGATTACTACTTTGTTAATGATGCTACTTTTAACAAAGCCATCAAAGAAGGCGCGTTAGTAGAATGGGCAGAATTCGTTGGTCGCAAATATGGGACGCCATGAGCGCCAATTGAAAAACAAAGACTTGCGGGCAAGAATGTGATTCTAGAAATTGAAGTGCTTGGCGCTCTTCAATTGATGGAACGTTTCAAAGATATCATCACTGTCTTTTTAGTTCCACCTTCAATTGCTGAACTAGAGCGACGGTTACGCGTTCGCAACACAGAAACTGATGCCATCATTAAGCAACGGATTGCTCGTGCCACACAAGAGATTAAAGAAAAAGATAAATATGGTTATGTAGTTGTTAATGACACTGCTGAACGAGCGGCTGAAGAAATAGCTTTTATTATAAAGAAGGAAATCAATGCAAATAAATAATAGTAAGACATCAATTTATAATTACACCTTTAAGCAACTAGAAACAATTGTTGTTGCAGAAAACTTAAAAGTTTATTTGGTTCGTCAAATGTATGAATGATTGTATAAAAAAAGAATTGAAAATTTTGATGATATGAGAAATGTCTCGAAAATTAATATTGCTTTTTTAAAAGAAAAATTTTATTTTGGGCAACTTAATGAAGTGAAACGTCAAGAAGATAAAGACGGAACTGTTAAGTTTCTTTATGAACTGGCTGATCATAATAAAATTGAAACCGTTTTAATGAAGTTTGATTATGGTTATAGTGTTTGTGTGACAACGCAAGTTGGTTGCAACATGGGTTGTAAATTTTGTGCATCTGGTTTAATGAAGAAAATTCGTAACCTAACAACAGGTGAGATTGTTCAACAAGTTTTAGAAGTTCAAAAATATTTAAGTCAGATTAATAGTGAGGCTCGAGTTAGTAATATTGTCATTATGGGAATTGGTGAACCGTTTGATAATTTTGAAAATGTTTGTAATTTTATTGATATCATTAAAAATGATTTTGGTTTACAAATTGGTTCAAGAAGAATTACTATTTCAACGTGTGGACTAGTTAATAAGTTTGACGCATGAATTAAACGTGAGCCACAAGTTGGATTAGCAATTAGTTTGCACGCCCCCAACGACAACATTAGAAATACGTTAATGCCAATTAACAAGGCTTTTAATATAGCGAGTTTAATGGATGCTGCAGATGACTATGTAAAACGAACTAACCGACGCATCACGTTTGAATATATTTTGATTGCAAACGTTAATGATTCAAAAGAAAATGCTTTAGAATTAGTGAATTTATTAAAAGGCAAATTATGTTATGTTAATATTATTCCATACAACCCTGTCAGTGAAAACGGTTTTAAACGGAGTAACAAGGCAAGATTGTTTTATGAAATTTTACGAAAAAACAATATTACTGCGACCGTTAGAATGGAAAAGGGAACTAATATTGACGCCGCTTGTGGTCAACTAAGAGCGAAGGATGAAGGTATATTAAAATAATGAACATAAAATTTGCTTTTGCCACCGACATCGGGGTATATCGAAAAAATAATGAAGACGCTACTTGAGCTGGTAGTAATGCTTTTGGTCAAAATGTGGCTATCGTTTGTGATGGCCTTGGCGGCTATAAGGGCGGACAAGCAGCAAGTCATATTACCATCGAAGTTTTTAAAGATAATTTCCTTAGTACTGATTTTAGTAATTTCAACATGCAAGATTTTAATAATTGAATTGCCAATACAATTAAAGAGTCGCGGAATGGAATTACAAATTTTGTACAAGACCACCTTGACCAACAGAACATGGCAACAACCTTAGTTATTAGTGTTCTTGTCGACCGTAATCTTTATACCTTTAACGTCGGTGATTCAAGAGCTTATATCGCTAATTCAAAAGAAACTACCTTAGTTTCTGAAGATCAAAATTTATTAACGCACTTAAAACATATTAAAGCACCATATGAACAATATAAAAAATTCAAATCAGATTTATATGCAATTACTCAATACATTGGAATCATCAATACAAAACCAACCATTTTCAACAGTTACTATAATGAAATCACAAAGCGTGATTATGTTATTTTAACATCGGACGGAGTTCATAATTTCATTATCGATGATTTAATGTATCCAACGATTAAGTCGTCACGAACTTTAGATAATGCGTGTGACCAAATTATTCGTTTAGGAATCGCTGGTGAAAGCAATGATAATTTATCACTAGCTATTTTATGTAGCGAGGAAAATTAATGAGAAAATTAAAATCTGGCGATGTCATTGTTGATTATCGAATCATTAAAGAATACGCTGAAGGGGGCATGTCTTCGGTTTATTTAGCAGAGATGAATAACAATAAATCTGAACAAGATTATTTAGATGAAAAAAATCGCTATGTTATCGTTAAGATTATTAGTCGAAACAAAGATGATAGCGATGAATCATGAAACAAGGCTAAGGATGAATTTCAAATGTCTTGGCAAGTTTATGAATGTAATGAAAATGTTGTTCAACCATTATATTGAAATGTTGAACCCGATCATATTATTTTGGTTTTTGAATTTGTTGATGGGCCAACCCTGGCGCGATTATTACACGAACAAAAAACATTAAGTGTTGATCAAACAATGTATTATTTTGAACAACTTGTTAAAGGACTTCAATTTTTTCACCACGTTAATGAAAAAACCGTACTAATCCATCGTGATATTAAAATGGATAACATTTTATTATCAAAGGATTTACGGCAATTAAAAATTGCTGATTATGGAATCGCAACTTCAATTTATGATAATATTATCAATTCTAATGAAGGTGTGATTTATTGTACCGCTTCTTATACAACCCCAGATATCACAAAGATTACAAGTGGTTTGCTGCGGCGTGTTAAAGCTGGTGATGAAAAAGCTAAAAAGGAAATGCAAAATATTGTTACAGTCCAATTTGACTTTCACGCCATCGGTGTCATCCTTTATGAAATGATTACTGGCAATCACCCCTTTAACTATAATCCGGGTGAAAAAGATATGGCAAAGATTAAACGTTGATTAAAGCACGATGTCCCGAGTATGCGGTTACAAGTACCTAATGTACCTAACTCGTTAGAGAACATGGTTTTTCGTTGCACAGCATCTAAACCAGCTGATATAAAATATCGTTATAAATCAATTGATGAAATTTATGATGATATTTCAACTTGGAATAATCCTGAACGTAAGGACGAACCATTATTAAAACCATTTGATAAACGGCAATATGAAGTAAATGATTTTTTTGATATTAATAAATTACGTCAAAAAGAAAAATTTTATCACCATTGATGGTTCTTCAATTTATCTTTAGCGTTAGTCGCTTTTTTAATTATCGTAACGATCGTTTTGGTTTTGGTTTCAAATAACTAATGATTGAAGGAAAAATTATAAAAGTAATTGCTGGCTTTTTTAGTGTTCGAATTAACGAACAAACTATAATCAAATGTAAACCCCGTGGGATATTACGTTATAAAGATCAAGCAATCAAACCGATTGTTGGCGATAACGTCGTTATAAAAGGTGAAGATGGCAATTACTACATCGATAGTGTAAAACCACGTAGCAATGGTTTTATCCGCCCCAAAATCGCTAACATCGATATCATGGTTGTCGTTCAATCTTGTGTTGAACCAAAGTTTAATTCTTATGTTGTAAATAAGTCATTAGCTTTTTATGAAGCCCATAATGTTGATGATGTAATTATCGTTATTACCAAATACGATTTATTATCAATTGAACAACAAGAAATAATGGATGCAGCGATCGAAAGTTATCAACTGGATGGCTACAAAGTTTTTAACATCAATGATAATTTAGGTTATGAGATGTTTAAGAAATACATTAAAAACAAAGTTATTTGTTTAGCAGGTAATTCAGGGGTTGGTAAATCGACCTTATTAAACCGGATTGATCCCGAATTAAGAATTAGAACCCAGAGTATTTCTAAAGCTTTAAATCGTGGAAAGCACACCACGACAAACGTTGAATTAATTTATAGTCAAGATTATATATTGGTTGATACACCTGGCTTTGGGACTTTAGAATTAACGTTGACCCCGCATGAATTATCATATTCATTTCATGATTTTCGGCAACTAGCACCCAAGTGTAAATATAACGATTGTCAACATGTGAGTGAGGATAAATGTGCTATTATTAAGGCGGTAGATGAAAAATTAATATCAGCTACACGTTACCAGGATTATTTAAAAATGTTAAATGAACTTAAAAATGGTAAAAAATATTAAACAATAAAAAAGGACAATAAGATGATTAAAATTAATACCAAGTTTGTTAAAGAAATTAACGATCAACAAATTGTAAAAAAATATCAAACTAAACTTGAACAAATTCAAGGTTGAATTGAAAATAAAAACGGTGAAGGCCACGATTTCCTAGGATGAAGAGAATGACCGACTGAAGAATTTTTAGCACATGATTTAAAAAACATGAAAACTAAAAAAAGTGAATGAATGAACAAAAAAATCGATACGGTAATCGCAATTGGAATTGGTGGTTCATACATCGGCACAATGGCAGCGATGAACATGTGTAATAAACCATTTGCTAAAAAAGATATGGAAGTAATTTATACGACAAGTTTAACGGCCGACTACATCGAAGGTTTATTAGCTTATGTAAAAGATAAAAATTGAGCGATTGTCGTTATTTCAAAATCAGGTGGGACACTTGAACCAGCG
>JAACJW010000034.1 GCA_021378525.1 Ureaplasma sp. Hg2
CCGATTATGAGTCGGGGGCTCTAACCAATTGAGCTATGGGTGCTTATATGGTGGCTAGACTGAGACTCGAACTCAGGACCTCCCGGGTATGAACCGAGCGCTCTAAACCAACTGAGCTATCCAGCCAAAAATGGTCGGGAAGACAGGATTTGAACCTGCGACCCCTTGGTCCCAAACCAAGTGCTCTACCAAGCTAAGCTACTTCCCGATAATGGCGCGCCCTAGAAGACTCGAACTCCCAACCTTCTGATCCGAAGTCAGACGCTCTATCCAATTGAGCTAAGGGCGCATATATGGAGGTGCCAGCCGGATTTGAACCGGCGCGTAAGAAGGTTGCAGCTTCTGGCCTTACCACTTGGCTATGGCACCACGCTATATATTTATATCATATTTAAACTAGTCTCACACTAAAACACGTGTTTGATTAGCATAACCATTATATATTAAAATTACTTGAATTGTAAAGGAAAAAAGAATTTTTCTTGCTTGCTAGCTAATTAATTAAAGGTGCTTATCATAATTAGCCTTACATTTAGATAATTTTATAAGTTATATTTTAAAAAATTTTCGTACCGTGAAACATTGTGATATCTGTTGCTTCTGCGATTTTTTCATAATTTTCTAAAGAAACTCCACCACCAGCAATAATCTGAATTTTATTCTTGGCATATGCTTGAATTTCTTTTAAATGATTTAAATTATTAATAGCTTTCCCCTGACCACCACTAGTTAAAATTCTTGTGAATTTGTATTTAACTAACAGGTCAATTGCTGATTGATAATCGTCCACTAAATCAAAAGCCCGATGGAAAATTTTTTCCATTTTTCCACTAGCTATAACTAATTGTTTTAATTTACTTTCATCAATTTGATGGTCAGCAGTCAATAAACCAAAAACGACACCTTCGACTTTAAGGTCATTACAGACCTTGATATCTTCCAACATGCCGTTTAATTCATTTTGAGTTGCAGTGTAATCATCTGATTGACTATTACGAATCATAACCATAAGTTTTGTATTTAATTTTTTTGCTTGGACAATCGTTCCATAACTAGGCGTTAAACCACCATTTGTTTGATCAGCACATAATTCGATTTGATCAACTTTTGTAACCATTCGTTCTGCTTCGTCATAACTAAAAGCACAACCTTCCCGAATTAATTTCATTATTTGTCACTTAACTTAATATTTAAATCAATTAAATCTTTAGGATCAACTGCTCCTGGTGCATCCATCATTAAATCTACGCCCGTAGAGTTTTTAGGAAAAGCTATGACATCACGAATACTATTGGTATTTAGAATAACCATTAATAAGCGATCTAACCCAAAAGCAATCCCCCCATGTGGCGGAACGCCATATTTAAAAGCATTTAATAAGGCACCAAATTTTGTTTCATATTCTTGCGGTGTTAAACCTATTGCTTTAAACATTCGGTGTTGTAATGTTAAATCACTTATTCGGATGGATCCACCGGCAATTTCAGAACCATTTAATACTAAATCATAAGCTCTTGCTTTAGCGCTTTTCAAATCCTTATCAAATGTTTTAATAAAGGCTTCTTGCGGTTGTGTAAAGGGATGGTGTGCTGCAACATAACGTTTTTCATCATCGTTATATTCAAATAAGGGTCATTCAACAATTCATACAAATTTAAATACTTTGGGATCTTTTAAATTCAATAAACTTCCTAATTGGAAACGAACAGCCCCTAATGCTTGATTAACCATTGCCACGTTTCCAGCAACAAATAAAATTGTTCCTTTAGTCGAATGATTATCACGTGCTATTGCTTGGATCGATTCATTTTCAATTATTTTATTAATTGATCCATTAGTCATCTGATTATTTTCATATGTTAATCAAGCTAAACCAAAAGCACCATTATCTTTTGCAAATTTTTCTAATTGATTAACTTCTTTTTTACTTAGATGTTGATTGTCAATTAAAATATATTTAACAGCTTGTTGCTGTTTAATAGTGTTGGCAAAAATTTTAAATTTAGTTGATTTAAAATAGGGGTTAGCTAATTGAAGTTTTAAATCAAAACGTAAGTCTGGTTTATCGCTCCCATATGAATTCATTGCTTCATCAAATGTTAAAATAGGAAATTTTTCAGGAAGGTTAACTTTTAATAAAGATTTAAAAATACTTCGCAGCATATTCTCTATAAGATTTTGAATATCGTTTTCATTAACAAAAGAAAGTTCCATATCTAATTGCGTAAACTCTGGTTGGCGATCAGCTCTTAAATCTTCGTCACGAAAGCATTTTGCAATTTGATAATACTTTAACATGCCAGCTACCATTAAGAGTTGTTTAAAAGTTTGGGCAGATTGTGGTAATGCAAAAAAACGGTTGCGACCATTTCTGGTTGGAACTAAATAATCCCTTGCACCCTCTGGAGTTGCTCTTCCTAAAATAGGTGTTTCTACTTCAACGAAGTCTAATTTATTTAAATATTCGCGACAAGCATTAATAAATTTTGAGCGAAAAATTAATTGTTGTTGAATGTTAGCACGACGTAAATCTAAATATCGATAACGCATTCGCGTATCTTCGTTAGCATCAGTTTTAGTTTCAATTATCAATGGAGTGATTTCAGCAACACTATGAATTGTTAGAGTTTCCAAATTCATTTCAATTTTACCAGTAGGAATGTTAAGGTTTGGACTCTTACGGGCTATAATTTTTCCAGTTACCTGAATAACGCTTTCACGTGTTAATTTACTTGCAGTTATAAACGATGCATTATCTTGATGAGCAATTATTTGTAATAAACCATAACGGTCTGCAATATCAATAAATAATAAGTTGCCTAATTTCCGAATTTTTTTAACTCAACCATTGGCAGTTATAGTTTGATTAATATTTGATTCATTTATCAAACCACAATAAATAGTTTCCATACTTATTACCTTATTTATTTTTTACCTTTGAAAAATTTTAGAATATCATTAGCGTTAGCTGAGACTTCAACTTGGACATTTGTTTTTTCATTTTTTATTTGAATAACTTTTTTAGCTAAATCATTATCTCCAATAATAATTACAAAATTAGCATTTTTCTTTTTCGCATAACGGAAATGTTTATTTAAATCGTGCACGTTATGATTAATGCATCCACTAAATCCACCCAATCTTAAAATTCACAAAATTCCCATTGCTGTTGATTCTGCCTTCAAAGATAAAGGCGCTAAAATTACATCAATATTTTTTGGCGGGATAATATTAATTTTTTCAGATTCTAAAGCTATTAATAAACGCTCCATACCTAATCCAAATCCTAACCCTTGTAAATCAGGTCCTCCAGTTAATTTGACTAAATCAGCATAACGACCACCAGCGATTAATGTATTTTGGCCAGTTAAATCATCACATGTTGAGATAAATTCAAAAACAACGCCAGTATAATAATCTAATCCTCGTACCAATGTTTCATCGTGTTCATATGGAATTCCGTACATTTGTAAATTAGTCATCAATGTTAAAAAAACTGCTTTTTCTTGGCGAGCCAAAAAATCATTTAATTTGGGCGCATCTTTAACAAATTGTTTAATGCCATCTACTTTGTCATCTAAAATTCGTAACGGATTAGTTACTAAACGACGTTGTGAATCTTCAGATAATTGATCTTTAAAGGGTTCAAAATATTCCTTTAATGCAGCACTTCATTTTTTACGACTATTGAATGAACCGATATTATTAATTTTTAATTTAAACTTTGTTATTTTTAAAGCATTTAACATTTCATAAGCCAACATAATCAATTCAATATCTTCAAAGAAATTATCGCTTCCAACACATTCAACACCAAATTGATGGAATTGACGTTGGCGACCATTTTGGGGTCTTTCGTAGCGAAACATTGGTCCGCTATAAAAATATTTAACAGGTAATGGTTCTTTACTTAAAAGTTTGTTTTCAATAATCGCACGAATTGTACCAGCGGTTCCCTCAGGACGTAAAGCTAATTCACGATCACCTTTATCCTTAAATTCATAGATTTCTTTATTTACAATATCTGTTGTTGCTCCAACAGCCTTATAAAATAAATCCTTGCTCTCAAAAATAGGGGTTTTGATTTCTTGATAATCATAAAGACTAGCAACTTTTTTTAGGTATGTTTCTAATCCGCTGAAAGCTTCAGCTTCATGTCCGATTAAATCGAATGTGCCTCGTGGTTTTTGATATTTCATAATTATGCTCCTTGTTTGCCTTTGATGGTTGCTACGATTAAACCTTTAAATAATGGGTTAGGATTACTAGGTCTGCTAGTGAATTCCGGGTGAAATTGACTTGCAATAAAATAAGGATGGTCACTTATTTCCATGATTTCAATTAGATGTGTTTTAGGATTAATACCACTAAACATAACACCTGCATCTTCAAATTGTTTTATATAATCATTATTAAATTCATAACGATGGCGGTGTCTTTCCTTGATTAATTTTTTTTGATAAAGCTTGCTTGCTAGACTATTATCTTTTAATTGACAGTCATAATTTCCTAGTCTTAAACTACCGCCCATTTCACGATCCTTATATTTGCCTTCTAAGATAAGAAAGATTGGATTTTTTGTTTCTTCATCGAATTCATAAGAATTAGCATCTGCTAATTTTAAAACATTACGAGCAAATTCAATTACGGCTATTTGCATTCCTAAACATATCCCTAAATAAGGCTTTTTAGTTTCACGCGCAAATTTAGCTGCTAACATTTTTCCTTCTATTCCACGTGGTCCAAAACCACCAGGCACTAAAATTGCATCAACCTTAGATAAAACAGTACGGTAATTTTCAACATTTAAATCTTGTGATTTAATTCATACGATATTAATATCACAATCAAGTTCATAACCAGCTAAATATAGTGATTCAGTAACTGATTTATAAGCATCATGTAACTCAACATATTTACCAACTAAACCGATATTAACAGTATGTTGTTTTTTAGATTCAACTCTTTTAGTAAATTTAATCCAGTCATTAAGATTCTTGTTTTTAGGTAATTTAAGATTGAAGAAATTAAAAATATTTTCAGCAATTCCTTCATCATAAAAATGTTTTGGTAATGAATAAATAGATTTTAAGTCAGGTGAACAAAAAATATTTTTAACATCAATATCACAACTTCAAGATATTTTTTCTTTTGTTTGTTGATCAACGATAACTGGTGATCGTAACAATAAAATATTAGGTGTAATGCCTAGTCCCTTAAGTTCCTTCACCGAATGTTGCGTTGGTTTTGTTTTCAATTCACCAACAACCGTTGCAAGCGGGATTAATGGTGTACAGTGGGCAAACATAACATTGCTAATACCATATTCACGTTTGAATTGATGAATCGCTTCAATAAAGGGGATTGATTCAATATCACCAACTGTCCCACCAATTTCAACAATTACAAAATCTGGTTTCATACTATCTTTTAATGCATATAATTTAGATTTAATATGATTCGTAATATGCGGCATAACTTGAACTGTTCTGCCTAAGTATTCACCATCTCGTTCTTTTTGAATGACTTCATAATAAATTCGCCCAGCTGTCATTGTGGCATATTTATTTAATTCAGTGTTAGTAAAACGTTCGTAATTACCCAAATCTAAATCAGCTTCTGCGCCATCTGCGGTTACATATACTTCACCATGTTGATATGGCGACATTGTACCGGGGTCGACGTTTAAATATGGGTCCAATTTTTGCATTGCTACCTTAAAACCTAATTCGGTTAAAATCCTACCAATACTCGATGCAGCAATGCCTTTACCTAATGAAGAATATACTCCACCTGTGACAAATATAAATTTACTTTCCATTTTAACTCCTTATGTTAATGTTCATGATGAAATGATATTTTTTGTTTCTAAATCCATCATTATGTTAGTAAGATGAAATTTATTTTTCACATATAATTCTAAATTAGTTTCATGTGATTTGTTAATTTTATTTTTATTTACGTTAATTAAAGTAATAACACCCTTGTCTGAAACGATTCCGTTAGCAATATTATTACCCACTGATTCTGATCAAGCTCCTCGCACCACAACACTTGCTTTAAAGTTTCTTGGTTTTAAATTAAGTTGACTTTCAGATCAATTCATTACTAAAACTTTATTTTTAGTATTTTTTAATTTTGGACAACTAGCTAAATGAACTTCGAGACTATTACGATTGATCATTCCAACAATTTGATATCCTGGAATCTTACTACAACATTCTGTAATTTTTAAATCATTAAAGAAAATATTCTTAACATCAACGAAGTAAGATTCACTTAGTGCTCACTTGGCAGATAGAAATTTAATTCGATTATACGCTTCTTTATGAACTCAATTTTTCTTTGAAAAAATTCGGTATTTATCGTCTTTATCAAAATCGGCTTTTGGAAAAATATCAAGGTATTCTTTAATTGTAGTTAGATTAAAATCATGTTTTAACCTTGAATAAATAACTTCATCTGAAACCATTTTTTTACCTAGAAAATTGCGGCAGTTATTAATAAATTCTTCAGCTGAAACACTTTTGGCTTTATCTTTTTCTTCAAGTTTAGATTGAATATGATTTTCCACCATGGGATTATTAGTAGCTTGTAATCATGATCATTTAATTGTTTCAGTATTATTATTGTAACTAATCTTAATAACGTCACCAGCAGCAACGTTATAATCAAATGGAACTCTCTCGCCATTTTTATATAAAGCGTTAATGTGATTAAATTTATCATGGTCAACTTTATATGCGATGTCCAATGCTGTATTGTGACTACTAGCGGTATATCATTCGTTTGTGTTTAATACTAAAACATCAAATATTTGTGACTTAGTAATGTTTTTAATAGTACTTATATTTTTATTTTTTGATTGCAGAAAATCCTTTACCAAAATATTATTAACTGTATTCAAAACCATTTCCTTATCAGGATCTTCTTTGTATTTCCAATGCGCTGCTAAACCAAGGTTGGCAATGTTATCCATTCATTCGGTTCGAATTTGAACTTCTACTAAGGCCCCTTCGCTAACAATTGTTGTGTGAATTGATTGGTATAAATTTCATTTAGGTGCTGAAATAAAATCTTTAAAAGTATTAATTAAATATTTAAAATTCATATGAATTAAACCTAATGCTTGATAACATAACATATCTTGATTTAAAATAATTCGGATTGCAAAGATATCATGAATATTTTTAATATCATAGTTTCGTTGGATTTTCTTATAGGTAGAATAAGCACCCTTGGTTCGTGTCTCAATTTTAAAATCAAACCCATCGATTTCTAAAATGTTTTTAATCCGATTGATTACTTGTTCCCAGATTTGATTATTACTTTTCTTAATCGCATTAATTTTTGCTGTTGTACTATCATAGGCTGGTTTATCCAACACTTCAAAACACATATCTAAAAGTTTTGTTTTGATTGCATACATTCCTAAACGACCAGCAATATTAGCATAAATATCAATCGTTTCTTGGCTAATGGCTTGTTGTTTTACTGGTTTTAAATAACTAATGGTTGTCATATTATGGAACCGGTCGGCTAACTTAACAATCATTGCGCGAATATCAATGGTCATGCTTAAAAAAACTTGAATAGTATAATCTTGTTCCAATTCTGAATAAATTTCATCATTTCGATTCTTTTTAGAAAATTCTGAAACCTTAGTAACATATTTGACAATTTGAGTAATTTCTGCCCCAAATTCTTTTTCCATTTCACTAGTCTCACAAGGAGTGTCTTCTAAAACATCATGAAGTAATCCGGCCATAATTGATTCAGTATCCATGTTTCATTCAAGTAAATACATAGCGGTAGCAATAGGATGAATAATATAAGGTTCGCCTGATTTTCGGGTCTGTGTCCCGTGTTTTTCTTCGGCGAAATTAAAGGCTTTACTAATTCGTTTAATTTCTTTATTAGAGTAGCCCTTATCTTTGGCAAAATCTAGCATTTCACGATATTTATTTTTTACTAATACATCCATCAAACTAACCTCCTTATCAAATAATATAATATTTTTTCTATAAATACATAAATATTGTATAATAATAAAATGTAAAAAGAAGAGAATGGTTATAAATGTTTAAAAAATTATTAAAAAGAATTAAGGGTGCACACTGAGTCCAATTTTCAAAGTACGTACTTTTATGTGCTTTGTTAATTGGATCGATTACTGGAATTGGTCTTGGAATAAATTATTTTGCAACAGACAATAAGTTAGGTAATGATTTTGGAAAAGGTTATGAAACTCAAATTGATGTTAAATTAGATACTAAAGATCCTTCAACACCACAAAAAGATTGAGAAGCAGCACAAGATAAAAAACTAACAGAATCTGCTGACGCTTTAGCTAATCGTTTAGAAATTATGGGTTTAAAACAAGTAGATGTTTCATATAGCATTAGTAGTTATATCCCAAATTTAAAAACTACAACCGTCCCTTATGGAATTCTAACCACACATTTTGAAGATGCTAATAACATTTGAAACATTGATGATTCTTCATCTGATGATTCTTCATCTGATGATACAACCAACACTTTAAAAAGTAATCAATTTAAAATATATAATCAAATTAATCGTTCGGCAACTCTTGAATTAGACGACTATACTAAAATAAGAGCTGCTACACCAAATAATGAAAATTTCATTAATAAAAATAATAGTAAAAATAATGTTTTAACACTTAATGACACTAACTTTTATATGAACGGAATTGATATTTCCAATCCCACTGCTTCAAGTGCTTATTTAAAATTTACTAACAAACAAAATTTTAACCTTGCTAATTTTTTCGCTGAAAAAACAGATGAAACTTCAGATGATACACCTACGACATCAAATTCGCCTCAAGCTAAAACAAGTGTTTTAAATGATAGCGGTAAAAAAGGAACTCATGGAAGAACTGATTACACATGAGTTTTATGGGAAGATAAGGATCAATTTATTGATGAATTAAATAACCTTTTATTATTAGGTAACTTAAAAGCAAAAGGTGATAATTTACCAAAAGAAGAATTTAAAGATGTTAATGCTATTTATGACAACCTAAACTCTGATCAACAATTATGGTCAAAGAAAGGTGCTGGAGCAATTAATTTCATTACTAAAGATAATTTAATGGCTCTTTTAGATGAATTTGCCAAAGAACAATACACCCCACCTGCACCATCAAGTGGTGTTGGCGATGGTGAAACCTATACAAAATGAGATTTCCTTGATTCTGACAACACATTAATTTCTGGTTTAACTGATGGTTATCTATTAAAGAAAATTGATTATAAGAACTTCGAACAGGTTTTTGAAAATTTAAATTCTAGTGATACAAGTGATACATACGAAACTAACGAAATGAAATACGATGTACCCGGTGACTACAATAGCGCCGTGACAACCCGTGACTTATTACAAAAAGCACACATTCCACTTCAAATTTTTAATTATAAAGTAATTGCAGACGATTACGCTACTAATCTTTCATACGATTGATTATTTAGTAATATATCGATTTACAATCCAACCTTATCTAATAGCGTTACAACTATGAACGCATTCATGGGAACGATGATTGGGATTTCAATTATTGTTCTTCTAATAGGAGTAATTGTATCTATTCTGTATCGCATCCCAGGCTTATATATGTTTATTGGAGTTGCTTTTGCAATCGCAATGACATTAGTTGCTTTTTCATCCTTAGGTTTTAATTTTACAACCGATACACTGGCCGCACTATTGATAGGAATTTTCCTAGCAGTTGTGCCATCACTATCGTTATTTAAAAAGTTTAAGCGGGAAATAATTTCTGGTGCTAATATTAAAAATGCTAAACGGCGTGCCTTTAATTCTTATTTTAAAATAGGTTTAGACATTCATATTACAAGTATGATTATTGCGCTATGTTTCTTGTATTTTACTAAGGAACAAAATCAAGGATTTGGTTCAATGTTAGTTGTGACCACAGCAATGTCTTTTGCATGTTCTTTCTTATTACAATGACTATTAACCTTTGTTACAGTTCATTTGAAATATCAAAGTACCTTTAAAATTTATGTACCTAAACGTTATATGAAACATATTAAGGATGAAAGAAAATTATTTGCTAGTATGGATGCCAATGAGTTGAATAGCATTAATGCGGGCAATGAAACAAAAACCAAACGTCGTTTTAATATAAATATTTTTAAAGTTGAAAGTATTATCGCCTTAATTGTTTTATCAATTATAGCAATTGGTGGTATCTTAGTTATTACTTTAGTTGGTCCTGGATCATCAAGTGATTTCATTTCCAATGCAACCATTACAATTCATAACGTTAAAAGTCACGGCTATAATGGTAATAATATTGATAGTTATGTTAACAGTTTAGCTTCGAGTTTGAATTTTCAATTTACAAGCTACCACCTAGACGGTTCAACTTTAATAATTAATACAAAAGGCACGATGAATGTTGTTGAAGGTTTTAGTAACTTCCAAACATTCAACACAGCTGCTTCAGGCGGAACAATTAACGATAATGATTTTGTAATTGGTGCAACATCAAACTTACTACCTAAAAATCTAGCACTTGATGCTATTAAAGGGGCGTTCATTAGTTTAGGTTTCTTATCTATCTACGTTGCCATTAGTTTAAACGTTTTATCAATTATTCCAATCTTTATAATGGGTTGTCTTAATGTCATGGTTCTAGTAGGGATTGTTGCCATAACTAGAATGCCAGTTGATATCAACACTGTAATTAGTTGTGTGGCAGCCTTCACAATAGGTTCAATTATTAATGTAAATGTTATTGGTAATATCAAAAGTTCTTGGAATAAAAAACAAATCTATAGCACTATTGAGTTACAACAAATTATTAATTCCAACTTAAATTTGAATATTAAAGAAAATATGACTAATTTATTTATCGTGATAATGGCAATGTGTATTTTAATGATTACTGGCTCAAAGGATTTAATTTGATTTGATTTAACGATTTTAATCGGAACAGTTATATCTTATCTTGTTGCAATTAACATACTACCAACATTATGATATTACTTTGTTCGTTTGCGAGAATTATACCAAACTCAAAAACTTACTTCAAGTAAAATCAATAAAGTTAAACGTAAAAATTATGATAAAGTTGATGAACAAGAAATTCAAGGAATTAACAAACACTAGGTGAAAAATGAAAGATTTTAATTATTTAAAAAACATTATTGCAAATGTAAAGGACTTTCCTGTCCCAGGAATTATGTTTCGTGATATTACTCCATTATTTAGACAACCAGAAGAAATTAATAAAATCATTGATGCCTTCGTTGAAATAATTAAGGATTGAAAAATTGATGTTATTGTTGCACCTGAATCAAGGGGTTTTCTCTTTGGCGTACCGTTAGCTTTGAAATGTAACATACCTTTTGTGATGGTTAGAAAACCAAATAAGTTGCCCCGTGAAACAATTGAAATATCTTATAAATTAGAATATGGCGAATCGAAGTTCCAAATGCATAGTGACAGTATTAAACCAAATCAAAGGGTTTTAATTATTGATGATCTTTTAGCAACTGGTGGTACTACTAAAGCGATTGAACAATTAATAAAGCGATTTCATGCCGAAACAATCGGTAGTTTATACTTAGTAGAACTGACTGATTTAAACGGGCGTAAAGACTTAACAGGTGAAGTGATTTCTTTATTGCAATATTAAAATATTATAAGTAATATATGTTGAAAAATAACAACTTCTTAGATTTTCTAGGGGGTTGTTATTTTGTTGTTTAAACCGCATCTTTTTTATTCTTATAGAAGTTGATTGTTGATTGGTTTGATAGATATTTTAATAAAATTAACTATCAAACTATTTTATTAATTAAATATAGAAAAGAATCTATTCACTTTTTATGCTGTCTTAAATATGAATATTGAGCTATTTTAACAAACATTTATTAAAAAAATATGTATTAGTAAAATAACCTTTGTGATTAAAATGTATAATTATATTATATGAGAGCTTAATCGCGGAGGGTATTATGGGATTGTTTAGAAAAAATAAAACAGTTAAAATTGAACCAGATATTTCCTATGTTAACGAAACAGCTGTTACACACCAGTCAACGAATGAACCGTTTGCTCCTTTTTTTGATCCTAAAAAAGGTCGTAACGATCCAATTATTAATTATAAATTTCATCCTGAAACACTTGATGACCGATTAACTAAGATTAATGATGATGAACCATTTAAAGTTTATAAAACTGATATCTTAACTTTGGACATTATGAATAATGAACTAAATGCAAAACTGGATTACAATGTTAATAGTTTCTATAAATTACATAAAGAAACTAAAATGTACAACGATCCCCAAGCTTATGACCTAGAAGATCGAAAAGCTAAAGTTAAAGAACATGAAATTCAAAAAGAAATTCGTGATCATATCGATAACGTGCGTAACCTTGATAAAGAATATATGGGTAATTATAAAAGTAAGCATAATAAAACACTAGTTTTTAATCCAACGCAAAAACTTGAATTATCAGGTGATGAAAGAATTCGTTTAGCTGAACGCCGTTTAAGTAAAGTTCAAGATAATTATATTCCTTTAGAAAAATTAGAAAGAACTGCAACCTTAAAACTGCCAGTTACTAACTATAGTAAATTTAATAAATGAATCCGTGAGGAATCAGCACTATATTCTAAAAAGGCACCTGGTACTAAATCATTTCTTTCAACTAATAACAAACGAATTAAATCATACAATGCAATTCCTATCGCGCAACAAAAAATCAGAAATTTAGAAATCAACCGCAATAATTCTATTTTAGATAAAACTTATAAATCACTTCCTGATGATCGTTATTTAACAAGATTTGATAAAATCGATGTTTATAAAAATAATTCACCTGTCAAAGAAGACGTTTACAAAAAAGTAGATTCAATTTTAGGTAAAAGTGATGTTCGAAGAAGTATAGAGGACCGCCTTAGCAACCAACTTCGTAATATCACTTCAGTAGATAAAAATATATCAAATCACAATTCAGAAAATGTAATTAATGAACATCCGTCATATGAACGAGAATCACTATTTAACAATAATTCATCAAGTCTTAAAACTAAATATTTTGGTAATAATTTAAAAAGTGATAACGATAAATATTCAGTCGATACTCCACGAACACTAAAAGTAGAATATAAAAATAATATCGAAAACTATAATATTGTAAGCCCTTCAAGCCCTTATAATAATACACATGGTGCTCCAGAAAATCAATATTTGGATAGCCTTATTGAACCAACACCTGAAATTTTTAAACCTCATGCTGAAATTCTAAATATTAGTAATAACGAAATTATTCTAGCCAAAGAAGAAATGAACTACGAAATAGAAAAAATTAACGTTGAAATGAAATCAGTTAGAAATATTCTTAAAACACTTGCTGATTCTGGTGATGAAATAACTAGTAATGCTTTGCAAGCTGAAATGCCTGAAATTACTCCCTTTGATTTGGATGAAGAAACACCCGTTAATGAAGAAATATCACCTAATGGAGTTAATTTTACTATAATTGACCCTCCTACAGAACCGCTTTCTATAAGTACCCCAATTAGTCAAGCAGTTAGTCCGACATATAAAATTATTCCACCTCCACATGAAGATCATTCTCCCGATGCTTATCAAAATATCAAACTACGTCATTTTACAAAACACGAGGAAGATAGTCCAACACTTAAAATTATTCCACCTCCACAAGGAACCGGTTTACTAGATTCTTATCAAAATACTAACCCTCGTAATTTTACAAAATATAATAATAATTCAAATAATATCAAGTCACCTTATAGTGTGTCAAACGAAGTTAATAGTATTCTAGGCAATCTAAAGGGGACAACTGAAATTACTAGTGCCTTAGGATTACACAACGAGTCAAACAACGTTAAACTTGCCAACAGAGATATAACACGTACACTTGGATTTAGTAATAGAAGTAAAAATAAAGTAAATCTTTTATCGCGTGAAGATATTAAAAAAATTCGTGAGAGAGATAATAAATCATGAGATAAATATAAAAATAGTAGTGATGAAATTAGAGACATTCAACGTATTAAAGAACCTTATATGACAAATTCAGAGGTTGATAAAATCAAAGTGCAAGCTAATGCTTTTGCAAATGATGAAATTAATAATATTCGTAAACTAGATACTAATATTTATTTAAATTCTTCATCGCCTATAATCCAACCTATTGCTGCTCCTAAAAAAGATAATGAACATGTTATAAAAAGTGAATCAAAAACTTATAATGACCCATCAATTAGAAAAAATAACAATGTTGTTTACATTAATAAAAATAGTGTAGCTCATAATAGCAATATTATTCTTTCTGACTTTTCATTTGGAGATGATCATAATATCTCAACAAGTGAATTAGAAGAAAAACAAAATAAATATTATGAAAATCATCAAAATATTATGGAACGTGACTTCGCTAGTAAAGATAACCAAGAAAATGAACCTAATGTTAAATGATATAAGTTTAGTACAAATAGGTTAGTGGATGATCGTAATGATAATGATCCTATGCCACCGGATAAATTAGATACTAAACAGCCAATCTTTAATCATCCGGGCAAGACTATAGAACAATCAAATACTAGAGATAGAAATATCTATAATTATAAGCCCTTAGAATCTTTAGGTGATGAAAGTCCAAAAACAACGTATTCAAATAATAACTATAATACTGACTATAAACCAGAAGGCGATAGTGGAATAGTCAAAACTACAATTACTCTAGAAGAGGCTCCAACAAGTGAAGAAGAAGCTGCACAAAAGCATTTAGAGCGCATTAGACAAATTGAACTTGAGGAAAATAAAGCAAATCCTAGTGTTGAGAAAATTGATTTTAATGATTATCGACGTGAACTACATTCTAAACATGAAGCAAATGAAACTAATGCCTTTTCAGCAAAAACAAGTGCTGATAATTCGTTAAACAAATTTAATTTAGATGACAATATGACTAATTCCGCTATTTTGGATGAAACGAAAGTTTTAGATTTTGATTTAACAAGTAGTGACTTAAATGGAATTCCTAAAAAGAAATTAGTTAATAACCTTGATTTTAGTAAAACCCAAGTTGTAGATTTATACGAAACTGCAGATCCAGAATCAACGGATTTAAAAAACAATTCAAACCTTAAAAAACTTTTCAAAAAACGAACGTCGAATTTAGAAAATAGCGAAGATGTTTTTAAAGTTAATGATGATTTTAGTAAAAATAAAAAATAGTTTACTTTTTTTGCTATAATCTAAATGATAAAATGTTAATTGCTGCTTTTAATAGTAGAGGAAAGTCCATGCTCACACGAGCTGCGATGCTTGTAGTGTTTGTGTAAGTTGAAAAAATAAGACTTAGTATTATCGCAAGATAATAACGGCCATTAATAACCTGACCATTAAGTTGAAGGTTCATTAATTGTAAAAGTGCCACAGTGACGAATCTAATAAGAAATTATTAGGGTGAAACGTTGGTAAACCCCACAAGTGAGAAACCTA
>JAACJW010000035.1 GCA_021378525.1 Ureaplasma sp. Hg2
TCCTTGGTGGGACAGGAGCTACATTAGGTTTAATCATTGGTACGTTATTCTTCAATAAGAGAATTGCTAACCGTGAAGTTGCTAAGTTTGCATTAGGTTCTGGAATCTTCCAAATTAATGAACCAGTGTTATTCGGTTTCCCAATTATTTTAAACATGAGTTATGCAATTCCGTTTATTATAAGCCAACCACTTTTATTTATAATCACTTGGTTGTGTATAGACGTCTTCCAAATTGTGCCGGGGACCATTGTTGCGATACCGTGGACATCTCCAGTAATGATTGGTGGTTTCTTGGCAACCGTAAGTTGACAAGGTATTCTATTGGCGTTATTTAACTTAATCGTTGCATTCTTACTATATCTACCATTTATCTTATATGGAAACATTAAAGCTAAAAAAGATGGTGAAGAACTTATTACTTTAAACTATCAAAAAATGATTAAAGATATGAAAGAAAAGAAGAAAGGGGTAAAAACTAATGGCTAATGAAAAAAAAGAAACTAGTTCAACTCCACTTGTAAAACCAGTTAAAAAAGCTAAAGCAGCTGTAAAAGCCAAGGTTGTTAAACCAATTGAAGCTGTTAAAGTTGATGAAATTAAAAAAGTTGAAGCTGAAGCCGTTAAAGTTGATGATTTAAATCAAACAAAGGTTGAAGCAAAAATTGAAACTAAAAAAGAACCAATTGTTGTAGAAGTAAAAAAGAAGGTTGAATTACCAATTGAATATATAAAATATAATCCATATGTAATGGATCGAATGGGCGTTAAAAAAGGTTCGTTTGTTGATAAGTGATATTCACCAATCAAATATATGTTAATGATTATTTTGGCAATTATCGCACTTTGTGGGCTTGTTCAAGCATTATATGTGCAACTTACCACTGGTTCACTTACGTCAACCTTTGGATTAAAAGCAGCATCATTAGATGCAACCGCATGAGGTGCCGCTGCAGGAACAGCGCTTAATATTGATACCGCGAGATTCGTTGATTTACAATATAGTAACGTTACTGCAATTACTGTCTTTGGATTCATTGCATTATTCACAATTTTGTTTAGTGCAGTCTTTAAAAAAGGAACCGTTGGTTCACTTACAATGTATGGAGCAATGATTGTTGAACTATTCATTCTTATTGCTTTGCTTGTAGTTATCTCTAACGAAGTTGATTTCTGAATGATTAGAAAACAAGTTGATGTTTTAAATAATGCTGGTTCAAGTCCAGCCGATGTAAAAAATGCATCACTATATTTCATGAACATTCTAACGAATGTGACAATAGGATAATGGGGGAATAAAATATGAATAAAAAAATTAGAACATTATTTTTAAGTGCTTCATTAGCGACTGCTATCGTTGCAGTTCCAATCATTACGGTGTCTTGTTCATCGGTAACAAACGAAGCGAAAGCAAACGTTGTGACTGTTGCGATAAGCAAGGCTGATGTATTGCCTAGCTCTATTACTAAAGACAATTTAGCTGATTACATTAGTATAACTTCATCGATTGATGCTAGTACTATTAAAACTGAAGATATAAAAATTTCTGCTCCTGATGATAACATGGGAACATTAACTGTTGAAGTACCTTATGTAAGAACAAAAGGTTCCACCAAAGTTGTGACTAACACTTATAATCTTACTGGTTTCGCTTACAATTTGGTTTGAAAAGAAGGTAAAACTGAGAGTCCGAAAGACAAGGCTTTTGCAATTAAAAAGGTGATGCCGGTACTTAATACGCTTCCAGGTGGTTATAAATTACCTACAGCGCCTAAGACTTATGCAAAAAAAGCTGATTATCAAGGTATTTTTACCTTTGTTGATGGTCCTGCTGCAGACCCTAATTTTCCAAAAGTAGCTGGTGATCCAGTAATGCACGGAACCGGCAACACTATAAACGGCGTAACCAATGTTAAGTTAACAGACGTTAACTCTTATACAGGTGCTGCTTCGATGACGTACGATGTTCCACTTACAACAGTGAGTGGCGCTATGACTATGGCTCACAAGTCAATATGACTTAGTGGCTATAACAAAGTTAAAGTATTTACTGAACTTAAAGCTGCTTCAACAGTAGATTTAACAACACTTGCGGCTGATCAAGCTAGTTTTGATCAAATTTATAAAACAATGCTTCCTACTTCAATAGCTAGTCCTGTTAATTATGCTCTTTCTGTTACATACAGTAAAGCCACTTTAAGTGCTGATAAAAAATCCATAACATTTGATATAGTTATTAAAAATGCAAATGTTAAAGATTTTAATAAAAAAATAAGTTTGACTTACAAACAAAGTTAATTTATAAAAACAGTATATTTACTTAATACACATGAACTATGATACTTGTAAAAGTGTCATAGTTTTTTTGCATGTTATAGGGTATCTAATAAATCAAAATTAAGGTTTACATTAATTATTCGAACGTTTATACTTATATTCGATTACAAATTGAAAAATATCTAGGCGGTGATGTTAAATGACAAAGAAAAAAATTATGTGAAACAGTTTAGCATTCTCAATGTTTGCTATTTTAATTGTTACGCCAACACTTATTTTGAGTTCATGTTCTTCATCGAACGATAGCTCTGATAAAGACAAAACAAAATATACATTTTCCGCCAAGGAACCTTCAAAGGATGATAAAAAACATGCTGCCAATGACCCTATGTTTACGTCGGATTATATTGCAAAATGATTTGCAATAGACAATGATTATATAAATAAATATGATGCTCTAAAAATTGATAAAAAAATAAATGCGGCCGAAGGAACAATGGACTTAAACGTTTCTTTTGATGATCAATCTAATGTAATGTACAATGGAGCTTCGGTGACGAGTGTAGAAATTAATTACAAGGGGTTTAATACAAGTTTAAAACCAATATATAAATATAATGTTTCCTGGAAGGGCCCAAGTTCTAGTGATAAAAATAAGGAAGCTAACGACACAACGTTTACTTCTGATTATATAGCTAAAAACTGACTTAGTATTGATCCGGATTATCTTGATTCATATGGGGAGCCTAGTATCAAAGCAACCCCACACAAAAGTACTGAAACGATTAATCTTTCAATTAAATTTGCCGATAAGGTTTATTATACCGATGACACTCATAACAACGAAGTGCTAAGTCAAGTAGATGAAGAATGTGGTGGCTTTAATAAAAATGTTCCCATCCCGAAATACACTTTTTCATGGAAGAATCCAAGTGCCTCAGATCTTACTAAGAAGCCAAGCAACAGCTTTTTTACAGATGGATATATAGCAGGTAATTGAATTAATATATCACATGATTATATTACTAAATATGGTGAACCAGCAATATCTACAACTCCCGATGATCTTGGGGGTAAATTAACTGTCAAAGCTACTTTTGATTCTAAGGCTGAGGTAATAGTAGATGGTGGCAAAGCTCTTGACGCAAGTAAAACTTTTACTGGATTTGAAAAAAGTAAACCAATACCACCAAGTCAATACGATTTTGTTTGAAAAGAACCTTCTTTAACGGATTTAGCTAAAATGTCTAATGACCCATCCTTCAATGGCGCTTATGCTAAAGCGAATTGAATGTCATATAAAAACAATTGTGTTGGTTCAGTAACCACCGAAGCGAATGTTAATGTTGGTAAAATTCTTGTCGGTGTAAATTTCAGTAAAGCCACTATCATCGATGATAGTGGTAAACCAACATATTATACTCAAAAATGAGTAGCTGGTTTTTCAACTGGTCCACAACCGCACCCAGATGATATGACCGTTAGTTTTAACGAACCTTCAAAGGCAGATTATGAATTAGAAGCGGATGACCCTAAATTTACAAATGATTATATTTTAAAAAATTGAGTAGCAGTTGATCAACGTTATATCGATGTTGCCGGCGAACCTGCCATAACTAAGACCGCAACCGTAACAACAGGAGAGATTAAAATCGCTTTAACTTTTAAATTACCTATTGTTTATAATGGTTCAAAAGGTACTAGTTTTTCATACACTTTTACAGGTTTATATATTCCGCCCACACGAGATGATTTATTCTTTAGTTGAAATAAAAAAGAAATACCTAATAGTGATTTACAACCAATTCAAGCTAAAGCTTTAACAACTCAAGGGGCAGCTCAAGAATTTTTAAGTATTCCATCGGGATCAAAAATGGAATATACTGACGTTAAAAGTTTTAGTATTGAACCAACGGGAACCGTAAACAATCGCGTTAATGCAAATTTAGCGATCACCTTTAGATATCCTTATCAAAAAGATACGGCTTCTGGAACAGCTCAAAAAACTTGAACAACATCTTTGACGTTAGATCCTGATCCTAATCCTAAAACATATGTTTATTTTAAACCTTTGGATAATCAACAAAAGGCAATTTTACCAAGTAAAATTACCGCTGGCTGAGTTAAAAACAATTTCATTGAAATGAAAACTAGTAATGGCGATATAGTTGATCCGAATTTATATATCGATAAAATAAATATTAATCCAAATGATGAAGACGGTTCTGCCGTAGTTTCTGTGTTATTTAATCAAATGACCACAAGAATGCCTCCGCTTGGAAGTGAACACCCTGAATATTATGCAACACCAAGTTTGTACTTTAACACAACAATTAGAGAATTGTCTAATAACGGTAAGCCTTATTATCAAGCAACCGGTTATTCGACTGACTCACAATATTATAGTCGTCATAATTTTGACTTCAGTCATATCAACCCAGAAAACTATGATGAATATATTTATTCGTTCATGACACCAAATTTAACAGATAACCATATTCATTTTACAGATATTCAAGAATCGTTCAATGCGTCGCAACATGGCGTTATAAGTAATGATGTTCATTATCAACCAAGGGATATAAGCAATTACAATAATTTCCCTGATTGAGAATCATACGCTGCGACTGCAGGAACGGCTTATAACACTAAAAGATACAACGGTGGTTGAGTTGGCGAGGTTAATACACTTAAGAGCTTACACGGGACCAAGATGGGTCTATCGATTGGTGGAGCTACAGTGGGGGCTGCGCAATTTAATAAAATTATGCAAAGTCCTAAGTTACGTAAACAAACAATTGATAGTAGTATTGAATTAATTACCCGATTTGGTTTTGATGATATTGATATCGATTGAGAATACCCAATTGGCGCTAGTAACATGAATAATTTCACAAAATTTTTAAAAGAATTACGTGAAGCATTGGATGCGAATCCTGACCAAGATGTTCAAAACACACAAATTTCAATTGCTTGTGGAGCATCAATGACCCACGTTGACGAAAGTATTGATCTGCCAAAAACAAACGCATATGTAGATTACTATAACATTATGGATTATGACATGCACGGAACGTGAGATGTGGTATCGGGAGATGCGACAATGGTTTACGATGACTCAGCAATTATTGAAGCTCTTTATACGGGAAAAACGCAAGTTGTTGTTAATGGGGTGACATTACACCTTCATCCAGAATATTTCACCAAAGGTGAATTAACAACAATGCATGGTACTTTTCCAGGTGAAAAATCTTTAAAACCTTTTAGTGCTTATGATTCAGCGTTCGACTTTATTGACCGTGGTGTACCTAGTAATAAAATTGTTTTAGGAATTTCAACCTATGACCGTGGTTACAAAGTAAAAGAAGCGGCTGGATATAAATATCCTGTAGAAGAGATTCCGGGTTATTTAATGCACATTAGTAGCTCTTCAATGGGGGCTGATATAGGCGGCACTTTTGCATCATACGGATGGATTACCCAAAATACTAATGGGTCAGATTGAAAACAAATTTATAACCCAGCAACCGAATCAACGTATTTTTGAAATGAAAAAACAAAAGCTTGATGAACCGGCGATACACCACAATCAGTTAGCAAGAAAATTGACTTGGTTAAGAAATTTGATTTAGGTGGCTTATTAACTTGAGAAGTGGCCGACGAATATTATGGTGGTACTATGCACGATGGGATTAGTCATGAGTTTGCTACGCAAATGAGTGCACCCAAACCAAGTAATGAAGATCAAACAATTACCAATAACACTATTAAGAATCATCTTGACCACGAAGGTTTAATTGACTTTAACAAAAAAAATTATTACCTTGATTAAGAAAAATAATTGTTTTTAGGTAATTATTTTAAGTTATCAATTTAATATTTTGATTAATTTATTTTAAAATGCAAAACCCATTTACATTTCCGTAATTGGGTTTTGCTATTTAATAACGCTAAAAACCCAAGCTAAAAAGCGATAATATTAAATATATCGTGATTTAAAGTAGGTTTTGTGATAAATTTTATATATCGTGTTATTAGAGGGGATTAAATATTTAGGGTAAAATATGAATCAGCAAAATATAAAATACATTTACTTTGATTTGGATGGAACAACGTTAAATAAACGGAGAGTCATGACCACTAAAACAATCGAAACAATTAAAAAACTAAAGGACAAAGGAATTAAAGTTGGTCTTGCGACTGGCCGTCCTTACTTTATGTTAAAACGAGAAATCAATAATATCCAACCAGACCTGCCAACAATTGCAGCTAATGGTGCTTTAGTAATGGATGTTGATAATTCAGAAATTATCAGCCACGGTCATGATCAAAACGAATATGACAATCTAATTAAAAGCCTTGATGAACTAAGACTTGAATACTTTTGTTTTACTAGTAAGGGAATGTTTTATTCATCTGATAAATCTTTTTATTTAGATTGATTGTCAAACTGACGAAAAGATTACCGTGGTAATGAATGATGAACCATTGAACCATTAGAATCAAAGAACACTAATGACATTACCTATAAAATCGAAATAACAACAACCGAGGATGAAGACTCAATCATCAACAAGATTAAGGGAATTAATAAGAAAGTTGATGTCTTAAGTAGTCAACCACAATTAGTTGATATTATGCCCCAAAACATTTCAAAGGGAAATGCAATCCAAGAATTGATTACAATCAAAGGTTATGATCCCAAGGAAATTATGTTCTTTGGTGACAATGATAATGATGTCTCAGTTTTTAAAGTAATTGAAAATTCAGTTAGTATGAGTAACTCTCTAAAGGCAGTTAGACAGCAATCTAAATATTGTACTAAAACAAGCAACGACGAAAATGGAGTAGCTTTATTCTTAGAAGAATTCTTTAGTTTATAAGAATAAATAATAAAAAAATATGGAACCTTAATTGGCTCCATATTTTTTAAACATTATAATAATTTTATTCGTATCATCGAGCTAAGTATTTTTTATTATTAGTACTTGATGATAGGCCTCACTTCTTACGTGTCCATGCCATAATCTTAGATTCACCGGCATCCTTGCCAAGTCTAAATTTAAGATATCACATTGTATAACTAAAGATAAGTACGCCAGTAACAGAACAGTTAATTGCATTAGCTGCTAAGAATATTTTAATATCACTATCAGCTATTGCTGCAGCTTGAATAATGAACAACATTGGAATTCCGATGATGATCCCTTGACAAGATGAAGCAATAATTGCGGTTCCAACTTTACCACCTGATTGGTACATAATTTGAGCACCAAACTGTAATGATAAAATGGGAATTTGAACAACAGTCAACATTAAGAATAATTTAGCATCATCCATCTCTGCACTTTTGATTCTAAATAATCCCAAGAGAAAATCATTGATTCCAAAGGAAACTAATAAAAAGATAAAGGCACCAACAATTAAGGTATATAAGGTAGTGTATCAATAAGTTTGTCTAACCCGGTGATAATCTTTAGCGCCAAAATTATAAGCCATAATATTTCTTGAGCCCCGGAGGATTCCGACCATCGTCATAAACATTAAGTTATAGATTGGCAACACCGCCCCATTTAGGGTTTGATAATAGTTACCTTGCTTCTCACCATTAAATATTTTATTTGTTAAATCGACCAGCATACTTTGTTGCAACATACTATTAATGCTCGCTCCAAATGTTCTTAAGAAACTTGGCACCCCAATAATAATGATCGCCCCAACTAATAAAACGTTGAATTTAACCTGCTTAAGCGCACTTAAACTAATGTACGTTGAATTTTTATAATTCAGATAGGCAATTATAAAGAAGATACCAGCACCATTAATAATGTAACTAATAACAGTTGCGGTTGCAGCGCCAACAACACCTTGTTTGGCAAACTCCATCATTAAATAATCTAACAATACATTAACAAGGTTGGCAATAATACTCACAATCATAACGTTCATTTGATGGCCTTCAGAATTGACTAGGTTTCCACCAACTTGAATGAACCCCATAAACATGGTTCCAGAGGCAACGATGTAGACAATATAATCAGCATATTGCACAGACGTCTCCAGATAGGCATTATAATAATCATTTAATTGTTTGTTAGTGATGCCTGGAACACTAACCCCAACAACGTTACCAATATGAGCTTGGCTTCGAATAATCATTGGACCAACAATCATCATTACAATTGTTAAGACAAAACAAAATATTAAAGTTGTTTGTAAACCAGTTGATCATACTTTTGAAGCGTAACGATTTTGTTGATTACCAATCGCTTTACTATAATGGACGGCTGTTCCCATCCCAAATAATAAGGTAATCGCAATCAACGCTAACAATAACGGCGATACTAACGCGTTAGCCATTCGGACAACGTCCTCAACCGAATAAACCGATAAAGCGGTTGAGGCGGTCTCATTGTACTTACTAATAGCACTAGCGATAGTGTCATAGTTACTGCCGAAGATGGCTTCATTCGTATGAACGCCATCATGGGGAATAATATTTACTTGCATCAATTGATCGATGAAGGTATATAACCCACCCATCAAAGCTACAACAATGCTCGGGATGCCGACCCTAATTAAAGCAATCCATACTGGTGTATGACGAAAAATTTGTTCGGCTTTACTTACTTTATTTTTTTCGAACATCGAATCCTCCTATATGTAAAAATAAGCAAATCGAAGCATTTACTGAATCTATTATTGTTGATAATAGTTTATCGAATTATATATTTATAACATTTCTTTAACACTTGTTCCAAGTGCTTTAGCTATTTTATCACAAACGTCTAATGTTGGAATGCGGACTCCACGTTCAATCATTGAGATATATGTACGGTGTAAACCAGCCCGAAACGCTAGTTCGTCCTGTGATACTTTTTGTTGTTTCCTAAGTTTTTTCATTTTTTTAACAAACAAAGGAGTTGCTTCTACATACATTGACATACTATATATTAACATATTAGCAAAATAATGAAAGTGAAATATCAATTTTTTTATCGATGTTATCATTCAAGTAATCACTTTGTGAAGAAACGAAAGAAATTCATCACTCTTTTTGAGGATTGCTTAGTTAGCAATCAAAAAAAAGATGGACCATTGATAGTCCATCTTCTAGATTGTTTTAATAACTTTATTCATACCAACTAGTTTTATATTTTTTACCGTTCGTGCTTGATGATAAACCCCATACTTTTCGGGTTCAAGTCATTACTTTTGACTCTTGATCATCTTTACCAAGCCGGAATTTAACATATCACATTGCATAAGCGAAGACAAGAATACCGGTCACTGAACAGTTAATTGCATTAGCCGCTAGAAAGATATTAATATCATTATTAGCCAAAGCTGCTGCATTGATAATGTAGACCATTGGAATCCCGATGAAAATCCCTTGAGCTCCTGAAGTTAGCACAGCCGAGCCTACTTTACCACCTGATTGGAACATGATTTGAGCTCCAAATTGTAAGGAGTAAATCGGGATTTGAACAGCCGTTAACATTAAGAATAATTTAGCATCATCCATTTCAGCACTTTTAATTTTAAATAAACCTAATAAGAAGTCATCAATCCCAAATGAAATTAATACAAAGAGAAAGACCCCAAAAACAAAGGTATATAATGTGGTACACCAATACGCTTGCTTAACACGATGATAATCTTTAGAACCAAAATTATAGGCCATAATATTTCTTGAACCCCGGAGGATTCCAATCATCGTGACAAACATTAAACTATAGATTGGCAGAATTGCTCCATTTAACGTCTGATAATAATTGGCCTGGATTTTTCCATCAAAGATTTTACTTGTTAAATCGACCAGCATACTTTGTTGAAGGGTACTATTAACACTGGCTCCAAAGGTTCTTAAGAAACTAGGGACCCCAATTAAAATAATCGCTCCCACTAACAGAAAATTAAATTTAATTTGGCGCATTGCTTTTAAACTTATGTAGGTGGAATTTTTATAATTTAGATAAGCGATAATAAAGAAGATTCCAGCGCCATTAATAATATAACTAATCACAGTCGCAGTTGATGATCCAACTACCCCTTGCTTAGCAAATTCCATCATCAAATAATCTAACAAGACATTTACTAAGTTACCAATGATGGTTACCACCATCACGTTCAATTGGTGACCCTCAGCATTAATTAAGTTACCACCAACTTGTATGAATCCCATGAACATTGTTCCGGAAGCAACAATATAAACGATATAGTCAGCATACTTAACAGCGGTTTCGAGATAAGTATCATAATAATTATTTAATTGTTGACTTGTAATACCTGGCACATCGACATCAACGATAGTGCCAATTTGGGCTTGGCCACGAATAATCGCTGGTCCCACCCCCATCATGACAACAGTTGCAATAAAGCAAAAGAATAGGGTTGTTTGCAACCCGGTTGATCATACTTTGGTAGCATAACGATTTTGTTGATTGCCAATTGCCTTACCATAATGAACGGCTGTCCCCATTCCAAATAATAAAGTAATCGCAATTAATGCTAATAACAATGGTGACACCAAAGCGTTAGCCATTCGCACGATATCCTCGACGTTATAAACTGACAAGTCAGTCGTTGTTGTGGATAAACTATTATAATTTTTAATAGCATCAGTGATTGTACTATAGTTATTACCAAAGATTGCCTCATTGGTATGAACTCCATCATGGGGGATAATATTAACTTGCATTAATTGATCAATGAAAGTGTAAAGCCCTCCCATTAAAGCAACAATAATGCTAGGGATGCCAATCCTAATCATCGCTCGCCATACTGGTGTATGACGGAAAATTTGTTCAGCTTTATTTACTTTTTGTTTTTCAAACATTTTGATTCCTTTCGACGTAAAATAAGTAAATCGAAGCATTTACTGAATCTATTAATGATAATAGTTTATCGAATTTTATATTTATAACGCTTTAACTCACTTGAATTTAAGTGGTTAATTAAATTTAATTTTAAATCTAAAATTTAAATGCCTAAGCATGTTTATTTTTTAAGATATATTGATAGTAAAAAACAAACGAAAAAATAATTCGTTTGAATCGTTTAATATTGTTTTTTAGGTTTTTTCTTTCAAGCAAACAAAGGCGCTTGCGTTTCTTTTACAAATATTGACATACAATATAATAACACATTAGCAAAATAATGAAAGTGAAATATCTATTTTTTGGTTCATCCCATCATTTGAGCAATTCGTTTGTGAACTCGATAAGGGAATTCGCCTCATTTTAATAACTTGGTAATTTCTTTATTAATTTTATTAGTTCCTAATAATCGTTCTAATAATTGAACCATTGCAGATAAGTCAACATCTTGATCAGTACCTTCTTCAAAGTGTGATAATTCATTAACATCAAACCGTTTTGTTACTAAAAAGCGTTTGTTACTAAGGGTTGTTGTTGATTCACTAAAACTGGCTTCATGGCTTGCTTCTTTTGTTGGTGGCAAAGGTAGTGTTGGAATCACTTCAGTGGTTTCGGCATTATTAACATTAGTTTGTTTTTTAATGCTTGTGGTCGAAAGCAAAGAATTGAATTCTTTAGTGTAGGTGCTTATTTTAGTTCTAAAAAGAATGTCATTGTGACTCATTGAGTTACGAAATTTCCTTAGGGTATGACAAGCTGAAGTAAATTCTTTAGAAGAAGCATTGCTAGTGTGAAATTGCTCCATGATTTCTTTTTTAATGGTTTCACTTTGTAAATCAAAAAATAAAATAGTTGTATGGAAACTTCATGAAAGACATAATTCTTGTAATGGAATTGTCGCATAATCATTATATGATTTTAAGAAATTGCTAGTTGCGACATAATCAAAAATGGAATCACGAAATTGATTAAATTCGATTGATTTCTTATTTTCCATTCAGACAACATTATTAACATTGAGGATATAGTCGTTACCTAAATTGTATTTTTTCATCACGGTATATAATGTGATTGAATTCAATTGCTGTTCAAACTGCTTGAAGTAACGTAATAAAATACAAGCTAACTCTTGATCAAACGTAAAAAGATTTAATACTTGGTTTGTTGTTGTTCCTTTAATATACTTTTTTTTATCGTTTGGTTCTTCAAGTTCTAAGCACTTAGCATAGCCATCGATTAAACGAACGATATTATATTTAATAACCTCTTGGATAAAGAACTCCTTGTTCTTTATTTTTAAGCCTTTATTTTTAATCAAGTTAACGATTGCGTTCTTGTCTTGTTCGCTAATAAAATCTTTTTTTTGCTTTGCCATTTTAGCCTCCACCTCAAATACACAGATATTAATATTATAATGCATAATCTCGGAAAACGCTTTACTCGTGTGATATTGAAGTAATTATAACACTTATTTTTACTGATTATTTTACCTTTTTAAATGAATTAGCGTTTTAATCGGTTAAATTATTTTTTAAATTACAACAATTTAAAACCCTATATAAATATAGTGATTTAGATTGGCGTTAAATTTTAAATTAACAAGAATGACAATAATAAATAAAAGTTTTGAATTTTAAATTCAAAACTTTATAAATATTTAATTAAGCATCAAGTTTTCGATTTAACAAAAAATTAGCTTTGATCTTCTTTTTTGAAATTATCTTGATAATATTCCTGCTTGTTTCAATTAGGAATTGGATCACCAAATTCAGGCGTAGTTTCGGGAATCGTAATAACGCCCCCCTCTTCTTTTGGTTTCTGAGAATTTTCATAATCTTCTTCAGTTGCTTTAAAACCTAATTTGAAAATCTTGTGAAGTGGAATCTTTTTTGTTTTAGGTAACAAGAAAGCACATATTGGCATCAACATTGACACGACAGCATAAATACCAAACTGGGCTCAACAAGCAGCGCTCAGCTGACTAAAGCTAGAATCTTTAGTAACATGGAAGCTATCAAAGGTAACTGCCATAGTAATATTAGCAATCGTATAAATTAGATAGCCAATTCCTCAAATAAAACCAACAATGATGGAAATTCGTTGCGGTGAATTTGATTTCATTTCGTGGGGGATATTCAAGACAGGTGCTTGGAGACTTCAAACTAACAAACTTGCAAAGAACATTAAAATTGAACTACCGACAACACTTCTTGTATAAGCGGTACATAAATAAGCACCAGTTACAAAAACAATTGTTAAAAAACTTAAGATCGCAATATATCATCTTCGGTTGTAATTTGTTTTTGAAATTCAACCGACCAAGAAAATTCCGGGAAAGATACCAGCCAATGACATCACGACGGGTAATAAGGTTTCTCAAGCCTGATAAGGATCACCGACAAAATTAGCATTATGTAACATGGCAAAGTTGCCCGGCATAATTAAAATAACAGCAACATCAGCGGTCAATCAACCACCAAAGTATAAACAAAACTTTCAAGTGTTTTTATCTTTAGCAACTGAGCTTCAAGTTGCTGACGCTAATTTTTCAGCTTGAACATTATTAGTGTTTTCAGCTCCATTAGCTACTTTTTTGATTTCAATGTTTTCAGCTAACAATCAATAAATAATTAATAATATTAAAGGTGCACCTGCCACAATCCCAGCAACCAATTGTCAATTATCTAATAAAACACTAGAAACACTTGGGAACATTCACAAGATTAAAGGTAAACCTGCACCAATATTAAAAGCAAAAGAATTTAATCGTAACAATCAAGTTTTTTTATTTGGTGAAAAAAACCGTGAAATAATTGGTTGGGTATAAACGATTAAGACCGTTCCCCCAATTGCCATAATCATCCGTCCGATAATGAACAAGGGATAATTTGGTAAGAAGACGGTCGGTAAAGCGAATGCCAATAATGTCATCGCAATAATAACCGCGTACCGATGGCCGACCTTAACAATCAACCATCCAGCAGCGATCGCCCCAACCCCGCGCATCGCGGTTAAGGTATAATTTACCGCTTGGGTAACAGTGGTTGATGGTTCACTACTAAAAAAAGTGTTCATTCAACCGCTGCCGCCAACTGTTCCCGCTAGTTTGTTCATAATAACTCAGTTAAAAACAAATAAAAAGTAGCCAAATAAAACAAGCAATCACAATAATAAACCATATGATTTACGGTTTTTAATCGGACTTAATTTTTTATTTTTTAAACTGAATTTTTTTAACATCGTATTTTTATTTTCCATATAAAATTTTCCTTCCTCAAATTAATGATTTAAATGAAAGTTACTATTTGAAAGTAAACATTAATAATATAATTGTTTTAGATTTTGCGTCACAAAAATAGATTTTTCAGATTTAAAAAATTGATTTTCAATGTTTATATTAACAAATAGTATGCAGGTAAACCTAACAATAAAAGAATAAGAAGATTATCTTCTTGTGACTAAAATGTGTTTATCGCATTTTATAATATCACAGGTTTCACTTTTTTAGTTAAAAAATTACATTTCATTTTGATTAGGGAAATAATTTTTTTTAAAATTACTTTGTTCACCACAATGGTTTAATTAAAATTAAAGCTTCAATAATTATTTTGATTCAGATGATTTAGTTAATTTAATTTTGATCTTGAGAGATTAATAATTTGAAATGAAACATTAAGATTTTATTCTGGTGTTTGTTGTAGTATTATAATATATAGTTAAATCAAAAAGGAATAATTTATGGACATAGTTTTATTAGGAATTGAAACAAGTTGTGATGAAACCAGTATGGCTATTATTAAGGGTGGTAAATTAATAGCTAACGTTATTAGTTCATCAGCTGATGAACAAGCTAAGTACGGCGGAGTCGTCCCTGAGGTGGCGAGCCGTTATCATGAACAAAATTTACAACCCGTTCTTTTAGACACATTAAAAGAAGCAAAGTTATCAATTGATGCCATCACCCATATTGCTTACACGGCTTACCCGGGTTTACCAGGTTCACTTCACGTTGGAAAAGTATTTGCTAAAACATTAGCTTTCTTACTTGAGGTGCCGTTGCTGCCAACCAACCATTTATATGGCCATATTTTTAGTCCAATGTTAACCCAAGATATTACCTTACCTGCGATTGCTTTAGTTGCAAGTGGCGGTCATACTTCACTTTATGACGTCCAAAGTTATACTGAAATTAAGGAAATTAACCACACGGTTGATGACGCCATTGGTGAGGTTTATGATAAAGTTGCGAGAATTTTAAAATGAGGTTATCCCGGTGGACCAAAAATCGATCAAGCGTATGACCCTAAAAAAGCGACCATTGAATTTATGAAACCACGACCAGCGAATGCGACCT
>JAACJW010000036.1 GCA_021378525.1 Ureaplasma sp. Hg2
AACGACAAGTTTGTTAAACCAACTAGATCACCGATTGTTGTAGGCAATTCTTTTAGTCGGTTATTGTTTAATGAGAAATTTGTCAAATTAGTTAAATGGCCGATTTCTTTTGGCAACTTAACTAATAAGTTATTATGTAATCGTAATTCTTTTAGATTAATTAAATCACCTATTACTTCAGGTAAAGCAATTAGCTGGTTATTGTTTAATATTAGTTTTGTCAAATTAATTAAACGTCCAATTTGTTTGGGCAATTCAGTTAACATGTTGTTGCTTAATGAAAGGTTTGTCAAATTAATTAAACGGCCGACTTCTCTTGGGAATTCAGTTAATTGGTTGTTATTTAAGACTAATCTTTTTAGATTTGTTAAGCCGCCAATTTCGCTGGGGATTGTTGATAAACGGCAGTCTTCAATTTTTAATGATGTGACTTTATTATCCTTTTGCATTTTGTTAATTCAGTCTTGCAATGCACTCACTGAATCACCAATGATTAGGACTTCCTTGATTGATTTATCTTCTATTAAATATGTTATTTTCATACGTTACTCCTTTGTATATAGATTTTTAAGATGTTTTGTTGTAGTTTATTGTACCATACTATAAACTATCTTACGAAAAGGTTATTATTGAAGACTTATTGTCGCTGTTTTAATAAATGGATTTAACCTAAAAATTATGTAATTATTATAACGTTTACAATTTAGAAATGTTTTAAAATATATTCACATAATAGCATTAAATAAATTTTAATATTTTATCTTGTTAATGCTTTATAATAAATACATATTTATAATATGAGGTAAAGTGAATTAAATTATTACCCTATTAGGTTTTACATTGACGCCCAACATAAAAATTAATTAAATCGAGGATTATAGTAATGAATAAATTTAGTAAATATTTAACTATTTGAATAATTCTTGCCATGCTTATTGGTGCTGGAATTGGATTTATTCCCGGAACTTTTGAAGCGCTTAATGGTTCGAACGTCATGGTTGGTCCTTATAATATTATCTTGACGATCTTTTTAATCTTAATGATGATTCCAGCATTTATGAAAATTAAATTTGGAAAATCAAAAGATATTATAAAAGATTATAAAGTAATCTTATTATCAATTTTTTTGAATTGAATTGTTGGCCCTTTATTAATGTTCGGTTTAGCAATCGGGATCCTTGCTAACAGTGAGATGGATTTTCGAACCGGAATCATTATTGTTGGTCTATCACGATGTATTGCGATGGTTGTTGTTTGAAATGAAATGGCTAAGGGTAGCAAAGAACATTGCATTGTTATTGTCATTATCAATTCAATTATGCAAATCATTTTATTGAGTGTCTACATTTATTTATTTACTGATAAGTTTCCTAGTCTAATGGGTGTCGATGTTTCAACTGGAAGTATTGGATTTAGCGCGATTATTGAATCTGTTTCAATTTATTTGTTCTTACCTTTTGTAATCGGCATTATCCTTCATTATGTAATTGAACATTTTAAAGGTAAAGCATGATATGACAACGTGTTCATTAAACCGATTGATTTAATCGGGGGAATCGCTTTATTGATAACAATTGGTTATTTGTTTGCACTTAAAGCGAAAGACTTTAATAACTATCCAATTCCCGGTTTGAAGATCATTGCTATCTTGCTAATCTATTTTATGATTATGTATAGTCTTTCGATGACGATAAGCTGGTTGCTTCATTGAAGATATGAGATTGCCGTTACCATAAGCTTTACAGCTGCCTCCAATAACTTTGAATTAGCGATTGCTGTCACCGTTGCTTTATTTGGCGCATCAAGTGCAGAAGCATTTGCTGCCGTCATCGGGCCATTAATTGAAGTTCCGGTCATGATTGGTCTAGTAAAAGTTTCAGAGCTCCTTAAAAGTCGCTTTAAATTTGAGCCACAGGTAATGCAAATTAAGCCATACTTTTAAAAATCTATTTAAATGACGAAATAATTAAAAACATCTAATCAAAAGTTAATAAATATCAGGGATACAACTTATGAAACCACTAGATCTAAATGTTATAAATCATCAATAAAAAATATGCCAGATTTTATTTTTCTTAAAAACTTATAAAATCTGGAGGATACCTTCAATGATAATGAAACATATTTAGATAAAAGTGCTATTTAGCTTTTGCAACCAATAACGTTTTTTATTACGTGACTTATATGGGAAATAACTAATAATTAAAAAAATGGTTCAATTGCTAATAACGTTAAATTTATCATGAATGATGCCAATCATAAAATGGATATTTTTTTAACTTATCCATTCGGACTTTTTGATGGCAGGAAGGATGTTTACGTTAGGAATTATGCATATACGGATGTAGGAAACAATGTTCGTACCGTTAGAGACACTACTGTTATGCTAGGCGCTGAAATTAAAGTGGGATAATTATTGAAACCAATAGTGCTATTGGCAAAAACGTCCCAGCATATGTAATTGTCGTTGATAACTCAGCACACGTTAGTCTATACCAAGTAAACCAATTTTATTGACTAAATATAAATCATTTAAGCTATGTAGAAAACTTGAAACAATATAAATCAAGAATATAATATATACAATTATATATTAAACGTAAATTTAAATTATTAATGATATATTATAAAACCTTAATGAAAGAAAATCCAATCCAATTATCTATTTGGTTTAGATAAAAGAGGAAATTAAAATGAAAACTTTGGATAAAAAATTAATATTAAAAATATGTTTATTAACTACAGCGTTGTCTTTGGCTGCCATTCCGACTGCTGCTATTTTAACATCATGCAGTTCAAGTTCTGACACTCCCAAACCAAGCCCGAAACCGAAACCTGTGCCAACTCCTAAAGTTAAACACACAACAATTTTAGTTTATGATAAGAGTCTTGTATATAGTGACACTATACATAATGTTTACCATGGTGGATTTACAATTCCAAAAACCGAACAAAATGCAATTGATAATTGTGATATTTTAACTATTAATGTGCCAACAATACCAACAAACCAAAATTCGTTTATGATATATCCAGATTGATTATCTAATGCTACACACATTTCGAGTTTAGTAATTCAAGCGGGTACATTAAAAGGAATTATGACTATAGCAAAACCAACAGATCCGATTGTATTGCCAACGGGTTTATTAAATTTTAAAGTTGATGGTGGGTCTCTTACTTACTTAAAGCTTAGCCTTAACTCTGATAAAGTTAAATCATCAATAAAAATCGATATTAAAGCATGCCCTTTATTAGAAACCTTTAGTTTAGAAAATGAAAATTTAACTAACGAATTAACATCAATTAATTTATCAAATAACACAAAACTAAAGGATATATCAATTAATAATGCTAATTTAAAAAGACTAGACCTTTCTAAAAACATCAATCTCAACTCCTTAAACCTTAATTCATCATATGAGATGGCATCAAATTTAAAAACGCTAGACCTTTCTCAAAATATATTGCTAACGCAGTTAGACATTGAATATATAGGATTAACATCTTTAAATCTTTCTCAAAATAAATCACTATCTAATTTATGATTAGCGCACACCAGTTTAACTAATGTTGACTTATCTAATGATATCGCCCTAGAATCAATCGGGATCGTCAACAACCACTTTAAAACATTGGAGTTATCACATAATGTTAATTTAGCAACTTTTTACGACCGAGCAGAAAAAGAGACTTATTTAACATCGTTAGATTTTTCAAAAAATCCAAAGCTTAATGAAATAGAAATTGATGATAGTAGTAATCTTAAATCGATAAACCTTAATGGCGATGTAGATTTAAAGAAACTAACTCTTGAAGGAATTGATTGCCCACTTAGTGTTTCCCACAACCTTAAATTAACAACATTAGATATTTCGAACTCAAATTTAACTTCGCTAGATTTATCAAATAATACAGCATTAATAGATTTAAGTGCAGAAAATATTAAATTCCAATTAGATCTTTCCAGGACTAATGTTCAGGCTTTGGATATTAATGGAACCCCATTAACATCTTATGACCTTTCAAACGTTACTACCCTACAAAAGATTTATGCTAGCGATTCAAAACTAACATCTATTAATGTTTCTAACAATACCAAATTAAAAATGATTGATGGTAATAATTCAAATTTAGAAACTATCACTTTTAAGGGAAACACAAACCTAAGAGAATTAGATTTAAATGGTACTAAAATAAAAAACTTATCATTTGTCAATAAGGCTGTCGCAGATTTTATAGGTACTATAAACTTAGACGGCTGTTCGGATTTAACATCATTAAATTTAACGAATTACACGTATTTAGAAAATTTAAGTCTCAAACATACAAGCATGTCAACTATCGATATATCCAACAACTATAAATTATCAACCCTAGATATTTCAAACTCAAACATAGCGTCCCTTGATATTTCAAATAATCAAAAACTGCTGTCCATTTATATAAATAACACCCTTATATCGTCATTAAATATGACTAATACAGTAGACTTAAATTATATAAACGTGAGCGATTGTAAATCGTTAACAAAAATTCCTGGTTTAGCAAATTGGCAATACGAAATATATGTTGATTATAATGATCACACTAACTCTCAACTCAACTTAGAAGCATTAGCACAACAGAATCATAATATTATATTAACTAAAATTAATTATTCAATGGTGCATTAAAAAAAGATTGAGTCTTTGAGTCTATAGTAAAACAGCCTAATAAAAATGGATAACCTTAAACCACAGCCCCCAATTTATTATTTGGAACGATTTTTTTATTAAATATCAATTTTATGTAAATGATGATATTAATTAATAACGATTTTATACATTGCTTGATCATAAAAGCTATAACTATATAAATAATTAATAAATAGGTTAAGTCGGCTCCAATTCCGTTTGTTAAAAACAGGTATCTTCACAGGTTGAATTCCTTGTTGAAAAACCATGCAAATAATTCAATTACTTTAATGGATTAATTAGTGAAAACATAGTAAAACCTCCTTGAATTTAGTAAGTTTGCGTCCACTCATTCGAGGAGGTTTTAGTTATATGTTTTATATCAATGATTTGTAAAAATCACCCTGTGTGGTTTTATTTTTTTAGATTATCTCCTTCTTTAAAAAACATGTGAACGATGTTGTACCTCCTATATTTTGAATTAGCGATTGCTATTACTGTTGCTTTATTTGGCGCATCAAGTGCAGAAGCATTTGCTGCCGTCATCGGGCCATTAATTGAAGTTCCGGTCATGATTGGTCTAGTAAAAGTTTCAGAGCTCCTTAAAAGTCGCTTTAAATTTGAGCCACAGGTAATGCAAATTAAACCGTTTTTCTAAATCTATATTTTGTCATCTTTCTTACAAAATTTAAAAATATATTTACTAATTAGAAAATCTAAAAACATCACATAAGAGATACATCTAATGCTATATAAATCTCATAATTCAGCTTCATAATTAGGTAACTCAACCCTGTGGTTAACTCGGCTAATTCACTTTTGAGGGACACAATATATCGCTAACGTTTTAACATTTTCATTTAAAGCTTCAATTATTGTTTTAATCATATCGTTCTTTGGGCCTAAAGATGAAACAATAACGAAATCATCACTATCAATTTGCATCATATAATCTTGAATTAAATTAATATCGTTGGACAAAATAACATCCTTTTGATTTAATGATAAACGATTAACAAATAACCGTGACATTTCATGTGAAATAGCAAAGTTAAAAATATAAATTCTTTTAGCTTTATGAAGCTCAGGAATAATTGCATCAATGACTTCGGGGTTAACAATAAAATCTTCATATAATTTATTTTGGGTCTTAGAAACGATTTCCATATAATGTTTTTCTCATTCAAAACGATCAGTAGAATCTAATGAAATGTTAAGCACATTCTTTTTTGAAGAGTATAAATACTGATATTTTTTTAGATCATTTTTTAATTGTGACCAACCATCTAAATCTAGCGTCTTGCAAAAACGTACTAAACTTGATGGCGAACTATGCGCGAGTTGGGCAACTTCAGCGGCAGACATATTAATAACATCATCAATATTGTCTAAAATATAATTCGCTAAAACTCGATGCGAAACGTTTGTTGATGTCGTGTGTCTTTGAATATTTTTAATTAAATTTATTATCACTTAGAACCTCTAATTTTTCATCCTTAATAATATAAGGGGGTAGTAATTTATTATACATTAGAAGTCAATGAGCTTTTAATATCAATAAAAAATAGAGCCCATGATTGAACAATTGTTCAATCATGGGCTCTATTCTATTAAATTTTATTAACAACTTTCTTAATACTTTCAATCATCAAATCCAAATTCTCTTGTTGGGTTGCAATATTCAACCTGATAAAAGGTAATTCTGAATAAAATTCCTTAGCATCTGATATTAAAACATTATTATCTTTGCACGTTTCAATAAACTCAGCTTCTCGATGATTCTGATAATAAAAACTAGGGATAAACGAGCAATTACTTTTAATCCAATTGATATCTGAGCTTTCGCTAAGATGTTCAACCATATATTCGTAATTAGCCTTACAACGCTTATTAAACCTTTGTAACCATTCCAAAGCGGCGTTGTCAGTGTATGCGGCGATGATAGCCGGGCCTAAGAACACATTTGGTGAAGTTATCGATTGATTACGATATTGTTCTTCAATCTGCTCCATTACAGTTTCATCTTCAATAATTAGATATGAACCTTTTAAGCCACCTAAATTAAATGTTTTATTAGGTGAATTACAGATAATAATTCTTCCTTTGTTTGATGCATCTAATGCCGAATTAAAGTCGTTTGGGTCTCAAGTAAGATCGCCATGTACCTCATCTGACACTAGTAATACATTATTTCTTTCACATATTTTTACTATTTCAGCAACGGTTTTTTTATCTCACGCATACCCCACGGGGTTATGCGGGTTACAAAATATATATATTTTTACTTTGTTTTCAACGATTTGTTTTTCTAATAAATTTAAATCAATTTGATATTCATGATTAATAATTTTCAAATCATTGTTAATTACTTTTCTTTTAGAATAAATAATACAGCGATGAAATGGTCCATAAACTGGGTTATTAACAATGATGGCATCATTTTCTTTTGTGAATGCTTGGACGATTTGGAACAAAGCATTAACGGTTCCATGAACAAATTTGATATTTTTTTGTTTAATCTCAATTTTATGGAAATGGTGATATCAATTAACAACAGCTTGATACATTGCTTGATCATAAAAACTATAACTATATGAACTAATTGATGCCCGTTTTTTAATAGCATCATAAATACATTGAGGATTATTAAAGTCATAATCAGCGATTGTACTATTGTATATTTTTGATGGCATAACCTCAAACTTAGTGCTAAGATATTCGCGCGACACTTTTCGTTCAGTTGTTAAATTTCGATTTTTAATTTCAGTAAATTTTTTTTCTTTCATAATTAATTTATTCCTTATTATTTCACTTTGTTGGCTTTATTAAGTTTATGTTTTTCAACTTTATTAATAATTCCAAAAGTCAGAATATTATTAATCAACTTCTTTTGTTCAATTGGAGAAAGTGCTTGATAATTATGAATCGTCGGTCTAATTCCAAAACTAGCAACGTTCAACCCTCAATCTTTTCATTCCGCTTTAGTCATATCATTTCGATTTGTATAAATTTTATATGAACAAATAATGGTTGTACTAATTAATGAACCTAAAGCAGCACATGCTAATCAAACAGCAATTGCTACTCCGACGCTCAATGTTCCAGTTACGTCTTGAACCCCAGCAGCGGTTACTAAACCACCACCTAGGATAATTGAACCTAAATGTAGTTGGGCAGTAATCCCACCAGCAACAGCGCCACCTAACATAAATGATGGAATAATTACTAACGGTGCTGATAAAGCCATCGGGATTCCACCTTCAGTGATTCCCAATAAAACTAGAATAGGAGCGATGTGGCCTGAAGTTTTTTCAGCTTCAATACATCAACGTCTACAAATTGTACTTACTAATAAACAGGTTAATCCAGTTCCGATTCGGCTGCTCAGAACGAGGTATAAGGAATCAACAACAATGTATCTCCACCGGGTTGGATTCCTTGTTGGAATACCATAATGGAAAAGGCGTAAGCCGTTTTGTTGAATGGTCCACCTAAATCGGTTACACAGAGTAAACCGATAACCGCCCCGAGTATAAAGGCGTAATTTGATCTTAATAATGATTCAAGACCATTATAAATAGCTAATGATAACCATGCTAAAGGTAATCCAACAACAAACAACATAATTACAATCATGATTAATGCCCCAACAACGGGATAGAAAAATCATGTAAACAAACTTTGCAAACTATGGTTTTTAACGCGCATATAGCGTTTTAAAAACATCATCAGATATCCACATATAATCCCAGCGAACAAGCCGCCCAGAAAACCTAATCCATTAACAATGGCGACGCCGTCGCTGGGGATATTTAGGTAATTACCATGTTTATCCATAGTAATGAAGTTGGCGGCAATACCACCAACAAACCCTGGCGCGAGAGCTGGTTTATCAGCAAAAGCATATGCAATATAAGCAGCCAAAACCGGCGCTATCAACAAACCTAAGGCATTAAAAGCCACAGATTCAATTTGTTTTAATCAAAGTGCATTGTGAGTTAATCATTGACTATCGCCACTTGCATTTAGTCCAATTATTCTAACAATTTCAACAAGGGAACCAACAGTAGCAGAAGCCACAATCACAGGAACAACAAAACTTATCCCTGTTAAAATAGCGTTTTTTAAATTATGTGCGCCTCTAACGAATGCGTTCATCCCTTTACTATCCATAAAAGTTTGTACCTTAGGGTTACGATAAACTTTATGCTTAGTTATTTTTCTTGCAGTCGCAAAGTTTAATGAATCATCTTCTTTAATTGCTTTAGGCGCATTCTTATCATACGTTTTAAAGTAATCTGCAACTTGTTCTTTAATACTATTAATATTCTTAATTGGTTCACTAACACTGGTTTTAATACAACCAATATTATTGAAACGACTTCTTTCATTGATGTTGACATCACTTGAAATAATCGCCAAATCAGCTTGTGCTAAATCATCTATTGAGATTTTATCTTCAGCACCATTGGCACCTTGCTTTTCAACTTTAATTTTGTAATTATTTTCAGCTGCAAAATCTTCCAATGCTTGGGCTGCCATATAAGTATGTGCAACTCCACCGGGACAACTGGTGACAGCCACAATATAGAATTGTTCGCCATCATCCTTTTTAGCTAGTTTAACAACTTTTTTATCGACACTAACTAATGCTTCAATAATTTCATTTTTAGCATTACTATTCAACAATAACGTTTTAATTTCTTTGTTTAATAATTTGGTTGCGATATGACTTAAAATATTAATATGTTCTTCATTGTGTTGATCTGGGATGATCAACGCAATGATTACTTTAATCTGATGTTTGTCATCAGGTCAATTAATATTCTTCTTATTTCTAATCACACAAACTAATGGTTGTTTAATTTTCTTTGAAATTAAATGGGGGATTGCTACCCCTTCACCAACGTCGGTTGATATTTCTTTTTCTCTTGCTTCAAATAGTTTAACGATTTCATTTTCATCAATCCCCTTAACTAAGGTTTGCAATTGCCTTTCAATTCATTTGAAGGCATCATTTTGATTATTAAAATTAGTATTTAGTTTAATTAACTTCTCATTAAAGTAATCATCATATTTACTATTCATAAATAAACCACCTCTTTCTTTCCCTACTATCATTGTATGGTTTGTATATATAGCAAATGATGGTAATACTTGAATTTTAAAAAGGTGGTTGATATACCACCTTTGAGGTTTTTTAACCATAGGTTGTTAATGTATTCTAAAGCTATAATATATTAGCAACATTATTAGCTCCAAGTTTAAAACATGTGAAGATTACATCGTAAATTAAAAATTAAATTAGCTATCAAAAAAAATAATTTAACAATATGTTAAACAAATAATATGTTAAATATGAGGAGTATAATATAGGTATATGAATGGAGATGTTAATTATGAAACATAAATTAAAATTTCTAACAATTCTAACTGGATCTATTTTAATCATAGGTTCAAGTTTGGTAGTGGTTTCGTGTTCTCAAACATCTACAGGAATAGTTACACCGCCATATCCAAATCCAGCACCCGCGCCAGCACCCGCGCCAGCACCTACTCTAAACATTAAGCCACTATTTAAATCTAAATCTAATGTTAATCAAATCTATCCATCTGATATTAAGATTAGTAATTATTTAACTTATATAAATGTCGATGACCCTGATAATGCGTTAGTTAAAAGCAATATTCATTTTAGCAGTGACGACACCACTGGTGTTTTAACTATCACCGGTTCTTATTATTCAAACGACGATTATATTATTACTATTAATTATATATACACTCTTAAAGGATTTAAACATTCAATATCACCCAAACCACCTGTGCCACCTACTCCAACAACGCGAGTTGGTAATAGTTTGGTTGCCGATAATAACCCTATTCCTGAAATGCAATATATTAATAATCGAACTATGAGTTTGAGAATTCAACATGATTTTAGATTTAATAATAAAACCTACACAGATACAGCTTGGGGAACAGGTTGAATATTTGATCGGGATGTAGCGCCAGATAATAATACTTATTATATCGCTACTAATATGCACGTTATTAATAGTATGAATGAAGGCAATAGTTCTAGTTATAGATATTATTATGGTGTTGGAAATATCGGAGATACTTTAAATAATAATAATTATACTCAAATACCAACGAGTAATGTGTCTAAAGTTGATTTAGGATTATGAGATCAAAATCCGAATAAGTTATTAGATTTTGGTTTATTAAAAGTTAAGTTTAATCAAAATAATAAATTAACTAATTCTTATAATGCTAGCCCTACTAAATATTATATTAATCCCACTAAGAATGATATGATTTTTACCGGTGGTTTTCCTGCTTTAAAAAAAGTTGACGTTCATGGTAAGCAAACTAAGTGGCGTCAATATGAAAATAAATTAAATTCATTCCAAAATAACAACAATACGCAAAACCATCAGATAGCATATAACCATAAAAATTATTATTCAAATTCAACCGATGGTATCGTTAAAACTTTAGATATGGGAGCGGGTAGTTCAGGTTCAATGGTATTAGAGGAATCATCAAATAAACAAAATTATTATGTGATTGGTATTTATTGGGGTGGTTATCGAGATAAAACAGATTACGATTTTAGTGGAGCATTTGATTTGATGGCTGGTGGCTCTTCTAACCCATATAGTATAATCGATTTATGACTTGATTATTGTCAAAACCATTTTAGTAATATTAGAACTAATTTATATCCTAATCCGGGTAAATATGAAGTTAATTATATATAAAACAACTAAACATTGATGTTAGCATCAATGTTTTTTAATTAGGAAACGTAGAATATAAGGGATAAGGGAGTAAAAAGCCTTTGAATTTACGGTTTTGCCACGCTTTCAAAGGTGTTTTAAGTGCATCTTTTATAGTAATAATTTACATAAATTTATTTTATGTTTTTTTAATTTTCTAAATTATTTCTTTTTTTAAAAAACATGTGAATGATGTTGTTCCCCCAATGTTTTGAACACTAACTAATTCTCATCCTTGTGCTCCTAAAGATTTTAGGTCATTTTCCATTTGGCCGGCCGCATTTCTAAATTTCATGCCAGTTTGATACACTTTATAATCTCATTTTTTATTTTCCATAATTGATTATTCACTCGTACTTTCCATTTAATTATACATGCTCTTAATAACCAAGCATCAAAAGG
>JAACJW010000037.1 GCA_021378525.1 Ureaplasma sp. Hg2
AACCGCGTAACATTTATATGACGAACCGAAGTTTTCGTAAACTAGAATTATTAAAGGCCAAATATCCCTCATTACAACAAATCGTTTTTGCTGATCGTTATCAAACAATCGCAAAATGTGACTTAATCATTAGTGCGACCTCGTCGCCCAATACTTTAATTAAGTTGGATGATTTACTTGGCCAAACAAATAAATCAGTTTTTATTGATTTAGCTGTTCCACGGGATATTGATGATGCCATCGGTAGCATTAAAGGTTTTAAATTATATAACCTTGATGATTTAACTAGTGCAGCAAATGATAATGAAATTAAGAAGCAAAGTGTTATCAAAGCAATCGATGATAGCTTAAAGCAATATGTTAGTTTGCTAGAAAAATGAATTAAATAAAAGCATCCTGTTAAATAACAATTGTTATTTAGTATAATTGAATCAATAACTAAAGGGGGGTAATTATGAAAATAAGGATTGGCACGCGTGGTTCAACCCTTGCGTTAAGACAAACTCAAATTATTATTGATGCCTTCAAACAAATTAATAACAAGATTGAATTTGAAATCATTAAGATCAATACAAAAGGTGATATTAATCAAAAAGATTCAATTGTCTCCCTGGGCGGGAAACAAGTTTTTGTTAAGGAGATCCAACAACAATTATTAACAAAAAAAATTGATTTAGCAATTCATAGTATGAAGGATACAAGTTGTCACAATAATCTTCAATCAGAACTTTTTGCCTTCGGCATTCGTGCGAATGCGCACGATGTCTTGGTGATTAATTCAAAGCATAAAAGTTTTGAGCTATTACCTGACAAAGCAATTATTGGAACTTCTTCAATCCGCCGAATTGCAGAACTAAAAACATTTAATTGTGAATATCAATTTAAAGCTTTACGAGGCAACATTGAAAGTCGGATTAAAAAATTAGAAAATCAAGAATATGATGCTATTGTCGTTGCAGCGGCCGCATTAGAACGTTTGCAATTAAAAAATTTAATTACTCATACATTTAGTTATGACGAAGTCATCCCCGCACCCAGCCAGGGTATTATTGGGATTGAGGTTTTAAAAAATAATTTAGAACTGATTGCTTTAATTAAACAAATTACAAGTCCAGCAACTAATTTACAAGCAAAAGTTGAACGGTTGTTTTTAAAAACAACTGATGCTGATTGCACAACCCCAATTGGTGCCATCGCTACAATCAAAAATAATCAAGTTAATGTTCAATTAATGTTAGCTGATATCAATTTAAAAAAGGTATTGCATCACGAATTCACAACAAATTGTGATGCTGTCTTAAAAAAAACAGAAGAAATTGGGATAGCTTTAAAAGGAGAAATCAATGAGTAAAAAAGTTTATTTAGTAGGTGCTGGTCCGGGTAATAAAAATTTATTAACAGTCCGCGCCCTAGCGTTAATTGAAAAAGCTGATGTAATTATTTATGATCGTTTAGCTTTTGTTTTAGATGAATTAAATCTAAAACCTAATTGTGTAAAAATATTTGTTGGTAAAACACCATATATCAAAAGAACAAAACAAGTTGATATTAATAATATTTTATTAAAACAAGCAAGCGAAACTAAAGTCGTCATCCGTTTAAAGGGTGGTGACCCATATGTTTATGGACGTGGTGCTGAAGAAGCGCAATGGTTATTAAATCATCAAATTGATTTTGAAGTTGTTCCGGGCATTAGCGCTGGGATTGGTGGAATCGCTTTAGCTGGAATTTCAATAACTCATCGTGATTATGCTTCATCCTTCCATGTTTATACCGCTCACCATAAGGGCGACCGTGATGGTAACGATTGAAAACAAATCGCCAATATAAAAGGAACGGTCATTATTTACATGGGAGTACGAAGTTTGAAACATAACATTGAACAAATCCTTCAATTTACTGATAATAAAAATAAACCAGTCGCAATTATTGAAAGAACTAGTTTAAGCGATCAACGCGTCACAAAGGGAACATTATCAACAATTGTAGCTAAAGCTGAAACTAACAATGTTAAAGCACCAGCTATCATTGTTATTGGAGAAGTGGTTGAACTACAACCCCAATTAATTAATCTAAAACAAGGATTGTTATCTAATGCTAATATTATTGTCACTCGTCCCAATGACCATGATAATTCGTTTATTGATAAGTTGGTCGATTTAAAAGCTAACGTCATTAATATCCCTGTTACCAAAATAAAAACATGTAATGAAAAACTATTAAGTGATGAAGTTAAACAAATCAAAAAATATAACTATTTGATTTTTACTAGTAAAAATGCCATTAATATTTTCTTTAATGCCTTTTATAAAATTCATTTAGATGCACGCTTATTAAGTCACATTAAAATAATTACGATTGGTAAAATGACAGCGCAAGCTTTAACTAAATTTCATTTGGAGGCCGACATCATTCCGTTACATAGTTCGCTTGAATCAATGTGGCAAGCAATCGCTAGTAATTTAAAACCAAGTGATCATGTCCTGTTTTGTCACGCAGCTAACGCTCGTCAATTTTTAGTTGAAAAGTTATCAACATCCACTCATTTAAAAGAGTTGATTACATACGAATCAATTATTAATGAACCGTTAAAAGAAAAATTATCATTAGCTTTAAAAAATGATCAAAAAATCGACATCGTCTTTACTTGCTCATCAATCGTTCGTAGCTTTATGAAATTATTAGCTGATACTGACCAAAGTTTCTTAACTAAAGTTAATGCTTTTTCAATTGGCAACATCACAACAGCCACACTAAAGGGTTATCAATTTACCAATATTATTCAGGCTGATGAACCAAGTAATGATGCCATCATCACTAAGATAAAGGAATATCATCATGGATCATAGAGCTAGAAGATTACGAATAAATGCTAGTATGCGTCAATTAGTAGCTGAAACTAATTTGTCAGCTAGTGATTTAATCCAACCAATTTTTATTAAGGCTGGAATTAAGAGTAAAGAACCGATTAAAAGTTTAATCGGCATTTATTATTATGCAATTAATGATGTCGTCAGAGAAGTTGAAGCATTATTAAAATTAGGTATTAAAGCAATTATTTTGTTTGGCATCCCATTACATAAAGATGCACAAGCAACAAGTGCTTACGATCCTAACGGAATTGTTCAACAAGCAATTAAACTAATTAAAAAACAATGCCCCGAAATGTTGATCATGGTTGATTTGTGTATGTGTCAATACACTGATCACGGTCATTGCGGAATTATTGATAAAGATCATCTTGTTAATAACGACGCTACCATTGAAGTGTTAGCTAAAATTGCTTTAAGTTATGCCCAAGCTGGCGCAAATGTAATCGCTCCTTCAGATATGATGGATGGCCGAGTAGCGAAAATTCGCCAAACTCTAGATGCTAATCATTATTATAATGTCAGCATTTTAGCTTATAGCGCTAAATATGCTTCTAACTTTTATGGGCCGTTTCGAGCGGTAGCTAATTCAGCCCCACAATATGGTGATCGTAAAACATATCAAATGGATTATCACAACAGTAATGAAGCAGTTAAAGAAGTTCTTCAAGATATTAATGAAGCAGCTGATATGGTAATGGTTAAACCAGCAATGGCTTATTTAGATATTATCGCTAAAATTAAACCATTGATCAATATCCCCTTAGTTGCTTACAACGTTAGCGGTGAATACGCAATGTTGCAATTAGCAATTAAAAATAACCTTGTTCAACCAGCAATTATTTATGAAACATTAATTGCTATTAAACGAGCTGGCGCTGATTTAATTATTACTTATTTTGCAAAACAAATTGCCCAAGAAATACAAGGACAGAAAAATGAAGACAAATAAATCAATCGCTTGATATAAAATAGCCCAACAATATATTCCAGGCGGTGTCAATAGTCCGGTTCGTTCATTTAAAGCCGTTGGAATGTCGCCGCTTTTCATTAAGTCTGCTAATGGTTCAAAAATAACTGATGTGGATGATAATGAGTATATTGACTATATTAACTCGTGAGGGCCCCTTATTTTGGGCCACAATCAAATTATTGATAGCGCTACAATTACAAAATTAATCCAACAAGGTACAACTTATGGTTTGGCAACTCCAATTGAAGCTGAAATAGCTCAACTTATTGTTGAAGCCTATCAATGTATCGATCAAGTTCGAATGGTTAATTCTGGAACTGAAGCTACTATGTCAGCAATTCGATTAGCGCGGGCTTATACTAAACGTGATAAAATAATTAAATTTGCGGGTAACTACCACGGTCATAACGATAGTTTATTAGCAAGCGCTGGCTCAGGTTTAATGACTCATAGTATTGCCGGTAGTGCTGGTGTAACTGCAAACAACATCAAAGACACAATCGTCGTTGAATATAATGATATCGCTCAGTTAGAACAAGCTTTTAAAAACAATGAAAATGAAATAGCTGCAGTTATTATTGAACCGGTTGCTGCTAACATGGGGTTAATCGCGCCACTTAATAATTATCTAAAAAAAATTCGCGAGCTTTGTGATAGAAGAAATACTTTATTAATCTTTGATGAAGTCATTACCGGTTTCCGATTAGCTTATGGAGGCGCCAGTGATTTTTACAAGATTATTCCTGATCTTGTATGTTTTGGCAAAATCATTGGTGGCGGTTTGCCCGTAGGTGCTTATGGTGGTAAATCTAAAATTATGCAATTAATTGCACCGGTTGGAAATGTCTATCAAGCAGGAACGTTATCTGGTAATCCATTAGCAATGCACTTGGGATATGCCACCATTAAACACTTAAAACAAAATCCTGAAATTTATCAAGCGCTAACTGACAAAGCAATTTTTCTAGAAAAATCTATTATTAAATTAGCCAAACAATATCGACAAGATATCCAAGTTAACCGGGTTGGTTCGTTATTATCACTTTTCTTTTCAAAACAACCAGTTACAAATTATAAAAGCGCTAAACTATGTGACAACAATAAATTTATCACTTTCTTTAAAACACTTTTAAATAACAATATCTTAATTGGCCCAAGCCAGTATGAAATCTTTTTTTTAAGCACCGCCCACACCAAACAAGATTTAGATGAAACAATTAAAGTAATTGAAAAAGCCTTTCAAGCGTTAGGAGAATAAATATGTATATGCCAATGATGTATAACATCACAAATAAAAAGATATTAATTGTTGGTGGTGGTAAAATAGCACTCCAAAAAGTAAATGTATTATTAGATTTTGATTGTCAAATAACATTGATTGCTCCAGACATTCATGAGCAAATCAAAATACAAAAAGATAAAATTAAGGTAATTAATCGAACATATCAAACAAATGATTTAAATGGTGCTGATATTGTCATTTGCGCTACCAATGATAAGGCCGCTAATTATGTTATTTATCAAGAAGCAAAAGCAAAAAACTTATTAGTCAACGTCGTTGATTATCCAGACTTATGTGATTTTATTTTTAGTTGCTATATTAAAAAAGGCGATTTGACTATCACCATTAATTCAAGTGGTTCGAGCCCCACCGTTTGTCAACTAATGAAGCAGGAAATTTTGCCATTGATTGATCAAGATATTGATGTGAAATTAAAACTTCTGAAGGCAATTAGAAGTAAGATTATAAATTCTTCAATCGAACCTCAACGGCGCAAACACTTTTTACAAGAAATTGCAAGTTTATCAATTCCCGAATTAAGAAGCATTATTGATAATCACAAAATAACCTAATGAAAAACCACACATCAGTCCACTCAAAGGGAATGCGTGGTTTTTATTCGTCTTTTGTCAGTTCATAATTATCTATTAAATAAAGGAGTTTTTTCCATAGGTTACGATTATGACTAGCCGTTGGAACTGGTTTACTTTTATTTTTAATTTGTTTTGGGTGAATCGCTTTATAAGATAATGTATATTGATTACTAGCTGCGTCAAAACCTGTTATCTTAAATTTATAAACATAGTCATATTTTAAAATGCGCTCGATTGAATCAATTTTATGATCGCTTATTTCTTGGCGCTGACATACACCATTTTGATTATTTTTTAACCTGACAACAACACAATCTTTGCGGACTTCGACAATGCGTCCAATCATAATTCGGATACTTTGTTTTTTTCTATTATCGTGTGATCGCTTGTTAAAAATTTTGTTTTCATTTTCCATAACAAGTCCTATTTAAGTTAATTAATTAAGTAGATATAAATATCTATACGTTCTAAATTTATTGCAATTTATAATGTACATTTTCATTATAGTATATTTCGCCTAATATTGAAATGATAATGGTCAATTTTACTTTAATACCATACTTATTATAGATAATAATTTATAATCTCTAATGAATAAATAAAAAAGTAGCTTCTAATGAAACTACTTCCTTATACATTGATTAACTATTAATCAGTTTGCAATCTGTTATTTTAATTTTCAGATCTTTTAATATTACTTACAATCATTCCAGCAATTTGATCACTTAATTCATCAAGACGTTTATTTAAAACACTAATTTTATGTTCTAATTTTTTGATCTCTTTAAAATTAGCATCTCTATTTTCACCAGTAGCATCATCATTTAGTTGAATTAACTCTTTATGAATTGCAATTTGTTTATGTTGGATATCTAACGTTTCCATATTGATCTTAGAAAAATCTGCAATAAATCCGGCATGTGATTTTTCATGGAAAACATCAAAGTTTTTAATGGTTTCTTCTCCAGCTCTAATGGCCTCTTCAACTGTTGCGAATTTTAATTCATTTCGCTTATCACGATATTCAGCTTTTTTATCATGGCCTTCTACTGGTTTCTTTTCAGTTTTAGGTTTTGCATGAACTTTCTTTTTAGCCACTACTTCTTTTTCAGCTTTGGCTGCTAATGCTACTTTTTTCTTTTCAGCTAATGCTTTAGCTTCGTCTTTCTTTTGCTTAGCCAATTTATTTTCTTCAGCAAGTTTTCGTTTTTCAGCTTTTGCTTTTGCTTCAACTTTCTTTTGTTTAGCTAGTTCAGCAACTTCTTTTTCAGCTTTGGCTTCGACTGCTATTTTTCGTTTTTCAGCTTTTGCTTTTGCTTCTAATTTCTTTTGCTTAGCTAATTCAGCTGCTTCTTTTTCAGCTTTTGCATCTTCTCTTTTTTGCTTAGCTAATTCAGCTGCTTCTTTTTTAGCTTTGACTTCTGCCTCAATTTTACGCTTTTCAGCTTTTGCTTCTCTTTCAGCCTTTTTTAATTTAGCTATTTTAGCAGCTTCTGCTTTTTCAATAGCAGCTGCATCAGCTTCTTTTGCAGCTTTTACTTTTGCTAATGCTTCTCTTTTTTTAGCTCTTTCAGCAGCTTTGGCTTCTCGTTCGGCTTTTGCTGCTAACTTAAGTTCTTTTGCAGCTTTTTTATTAGCGATTGCTTTGTCTTTTTCAGCTTCTGTCATAAGAACCATTTGTTCTTTAATTAATTTTTCTTCGGCTTCATCTTCGGCTTTTATTGACGCCTCTGCATTAATCATAGCTTCAGCATTGATTTCGTCATTAAACTCTTTCTTTTTTTCGATTGCTTCTGCTCGTTTTATTAATTCTTCATCTTTACGGCTTTGCTTATATGCTTCGATTTTACGTTTTCTTATTTCATAAGAAGTAAGGGGCACTTCAACTTTTTCAGCTTCTTCAGCTTCTTCGGTTTCTTCAACTTCTTCAGCTACTTCGCTTTCTTCGCTTTCTTCGCCCTCTTCATATTCTTCGTCAGCTTCATCTAGTTCACGATTTGGTTTGTTTTTAATTCAATCATTATCGTATTCTTTTTCGTTTTCCATTTCTTCTTCATCGTAATATTCTTCGTGTCTTCTAAAACTCATTCAAGAGAACATTCTTCTAAATGCTGCTCAAAATCCTGTATCTGCCATTAATTTAACCATTTTCCTTTTTTTACTTTTAAACTTCTTCTATAAAAAGTTTAAAAAATTATTAGTGCTATATAATCTTAATAAAACATACGTCGTGACAATGTTTTCATTAATTATATAATCTTTCTACTATGTATTTATTATAATATATTCGCGCCAAATAAACACGTTAAAAATTAATAAATAACTAAAATATTTAAACAATAAATAATAACAATATAAATTTTATTAGCAATATTATTTATGTGATAAGTATGTTGCTTTAAAAGATATATCTACAAAGCGGTAATTACAATATTTAATTTAGCATAATTAATTCATGTTAGTTTTTGTCTTATTGATTTAAATAGTTTTAAAATTCCACGCAAAGGAAAAGGAGATATTGACCAAAGAACTCAACGTTATTATTTAATGCTTCATTAAAAATTATTATTGTAATAAAGTATTATATAATTAATAAAAGAGGGTAATCTTATTTCAGAATGGGTTATATATGGGGGTTTATTAATATGTCATTACAAATGAAAAATATAACAAAAAACTTTAAAAATATTAAAGCTCTAAATGACGTTTCAATTAATTTTGAGGAAAATAAAATCATTGGCTTAATCGGTTTTAATGGATCTGGTAAAACCACTTCATTTAATGTCTTAACTAATCTAATTGAAAAATTCGATGGACAAGTAACGATGGATAATAAACCTTTTAAGGAAGATGATTTTTTCAAAATTTCATATTTGAGTGCGGGTTATGAAGCTCAGAATGATGATTCCATTACACGACATTTATTATATATTGGTTTGGCATACGGGTTAAATAAAGATCAAACTTTAAAAAAAATTAATGAATTGAATGCTGTCGTTCAAATTCAAGGTGATTTAAATCAAAAAATAAAAAAATTATCAAAGGGTAATCAACAGAAAATCAAATTAATTGCTGCCTTTTTAAATCCTAATTTAAAATATTTATTAATGGACGAACCATTTGATGGCTTAGACCCAATCATGATTGATAAAATTAAAAAATTTATTTTAACTTTTAAAGAACGCGTCACAATCATTATTACCTCACACCGGATGGAAGTTGTTGATGAAATGTGTGATTCTTTCTACATTTTAAAGGATGGTTTATTAGTTGAACACAAAAATAAAAACAAGATCAATTCAATTACTATCATAACTAATTTAGAAACAGATATTAAAAAATTGGAGAATATAAAAGAAGTACTTTCAATCCAAAAACTCAAAAATGAAATTTGGATTGAAGTTGATTCGATTAAATCATTTAAAAAAATTAACAAAATATTAATCGAACAAACCGATTACATTTGATCATCTTTACACACAAGAAGTTTAACTGAAGCCGTTTTTGAAAGGTATAATGATGAAAAATAATTTATTGAATAAAAAATTATGAAGAGTCTTACGAATTGAATTATCATCTATCGTTGATATTCAAAATTTGGTTTTAATATTTGTTGGGATACTTGCAACGATCGGTGTGTGAATGCAACCAATTGTGCAACATTTAACTGATCCTTCAATGATATTGATGATTTTGATTGCAGCCGGTTTCGTTGTCATTTTTATTAGAGTAATGATGAATTTTAAAAATAAATCAACAATTGATAAAAATAGAGTAATTTTTCTATTATACAAAAGTGGGCACGTTTCATTTGCTAAGTTATGTGCCGAATCAATCTTATACTTAATAACATTTCTTATTATTATATTAATTATATTGATATCGACAACGACATTTGGCACTAATTTTAGTCCCAGTATCGGGGTTATAATCGATATCATTATCGCGATGGTTTTTATGAATGCGTTATGTTATGTTTTTGCAAATTGAATCATAAGTACAATAGCGATTCGTGGCTTAAATCTTTTGGTTGCATCATTTTTTATTGCTTTCATTGTTTTGATAGCGGTCGCTTTCTTTCTTCCGGTGATGTTAGATATGTATTACACAGCAGATAATCAACAAGAAGCAACCGATCAATTAAACAAGATGTCTTCATTAACAACATTCGTTGTTAATTACCCTTATTTGATAGCTTTAATCCCGATAGTTAATATTTCGTTCCCATTGATGCTTACTTTGCAGCCGCATTGATTTGTCGCCACTTCAGGTACTCTAAATAATTTATCAGGAACTCTAAATAATTTACTGAGCGGGTATGAATGAATGATCGTTATTTATATGTTTGAGTTTTCATTATTATTAAAACTAGTGTGAAAGAAATATTCATACTATCTTAAAAAATATCTTGTATTATAATTGCCGCATTTAACTGATGCTTTCAATATTTAAGTGAATCTTTAAATACAATAAAAATATCCATCAATAACCTAGAAAGGTTTTTGATGGATATTTTAAATGTCTAATTAGATTATTCTATAAATCTAATTTTACATCTTTCTTTTGGATTGCACTAGCTTGGAACATTGGCAACGTTGAAAGGTGCATACCACTTGCAACAACATTAGCTGGCCATTGGAACATTGTTTGATTAAAAATCACAACAGTACTATTGTATAAACGTCTTGTAGCTGCGATTTCCTTTTCAATGTATTCTGCTGAATTCATCAATTCTTGCACTGATTCGTTTGCTTTTAAATCTGGGTAATTTTCAACTGACATCATTAATCGACTGAAAGCTGAATTCATTTGTCCAGAAACTTCATTTCGGTTTTGCGGACTAACATTAATGTTTCTTAATCTAGTAACATCTGTTAATAATTCCTTTTCATATTTCATATAACCTTTAGTTGCATCTAATAACTTAACTAACGTATCACGACGTTTAGCTAATTGAACATCAATATTACTTGCTGCTTCATTAGCCTTCATTTGTTGCGCGTTGTATCAGTTTCCTTTAGTCACTTTATAAATAAAGAATAAACCTAAGGTAATAACACAAAAAAAGTAGAACATAAATTTCCCTACTCCTGATGTTTTAGCCTCGTGCCGTCCATTATCTGTGTTGGGGTTAAAACCAGCCTCTGCTGGTTTTGCATTTGCATCATATAACATATTTTTCTCCTTAACATATATAATTTATAATATCATTATAGTATAAAAAGATTATTATAGGTTATTTATATAATCTTGAAGGATAATGACAGCGCTCATTTTATCTTTAACTTTTTTTCGTTTGGCTGCTTTTACATTTGCCGCCTTTAAATAACCGGTCGCAATTCTCGTTGTAAATCGTTCGTCACTTAAAGTGATTTTAAGTTTTGGAAAGGCGTCCACTAACAATTCATTGAATTCTTCAATCAGAAATGTCCGAGTGTTTTTAGAGCCGTCATAGACATTCGTTGGATAACCTAGGACGATCTCGTCAATTGAATTATCATATAGTTTGATCATCCTTTTAATTTCGTCAATCACTTGAAACAAGTCATCATCACTATATCGAAAATTACTTTTACCTGTAGCAATAATATTATTTTCATCTGAGATAGCAATACCACATGTTTTGGTACCAAGATCTAAACCTAATTTACGCATTAAATTTTATAATCCTTAATAATTTTGATGATCGCATTTTCCTTAGCAATCTCATTAGTTCCACCTTGACAAAAGTGTGGTTTACCGCCGCCACGACCATCTGAAACTTCATTCATCTTTTTGATAAGACCATTTAAATTAATTTTATTTTTTTTAGCGAAGGCTTCGTTTGTGGCGATTAAATACTGAATTTTATTGTTAACAACATTTAAACAAACAAATATTGTATCGGTTAATTCATTAGTAATTGAACTTAAGGCACTAAAGATATTTTTATTATCATAGTCCTTAACACTAATCAAACGAACTTGTCCTTTTTCCAATTTCATTAATTCAACTAATTTATCTTGTTCAGCTTGAGCA
>JAACJW010000038.1 GCA_021378525.1 Ureaplasma sp. Hg2
AAAGCGTAATTAAAGCTAAAAAAATTGATGAAGTAAAACACGGAAGCAAAGATATGGCGTATGAAATTCAAAAAATGAGAAAAGGATTTTATTACCAATATAACTTTGAAACTGAAGAAATTGCTGGCATCGACGAATTTAGAAGACTATGTGGGATTAATAAAAATGTTTTACGACATTTAATTATTAACCTTGAGAAGGATTATGGTTACAAAGCAACTATCAACCCTAAAAAAGTTGCTAAATCTAAATTACGTAGCGTTCAATATGCAAAACATGCAGAAGAAGCTAAAAAAAGAGCAGAAGAACGTCAATTAGCATATGAAGCACGAAAAGCTGAAATGAAAGCTAATAAAGCGCAACAACAATAGTGGTATAAAATATGAACCGCGTAAACCTAGCTGGATATCTAGGAAGTGACCCTGAAGCAAGAGTAACTTCAAATGGTAATCCACAATCAAGAATAAGTATCGGAGTAAACGATTTAAGAAGTTGAGATACATCTTATTTCATTCCATGTACCGCATGACAACAAACCGCTACTTATATTAATAACAACCTTCACAAAGGTGACTTTGTAATAGTTGATGGACGATTAACTCGTCACAGCTATGTCAACAAAGATGGTAAAACAATTTATGTTATGGAAGTAGTGATTGATTCATTAAAAAATTATGGATCAAGAAAACCTGCAAACAAACCGGCTGCTAAAACGCAAATGGTTTCTTTGGATGAATCATTAACTGATAATGTAGATGTTAATTTTAAAGATGCATTTAAAACATCAACCAGACCCCAAGTGGAAACTAAAAAAGAAACAACAAGCTCATCTATCGACTGAGAAGATGACCTTGATTAAAGAAAGGATTTTTTATCATGGGAAATTACAATAATAAAAACCGTAAACCACGAAAGAAAATTTGTCATTTATGTGCTAAAGGAATTGAACACATCGATTACAAAGATACAGAATTACTACAAAGATATATGAACAACAACTGTAAAATTGTTGCACGTCGTGTGACAGGTAACTGTTCAAAACACCAAAGACGTATAGCAAACTCAATTAAACGAGCTAGAATCGTTGCTTTATTACCATTCGTAAAAGAATAATTTAGTAAACTTTTAATTTATTAAACAGTTTAAAATATATTAATAAGGAATTGAGGTGGCAAAATTGAAAGTTATTTTACTACAAGATGTAAAAAACCTAGGTAAAACCAATGACGTTTTAAAAGTCAAAGACGGTTATGCTAAAAATTATTTAATTAAGCAAAAACTAGCTGTGACATATACGAGCGTTGCAAGTCAAAAACTTAACGTTGATTTACATATATTAGATCAAGCTGAACAAGAGCGTAGAAATCAAGCGACACTTATTAAAGCAGAACTTGAAGCTTTAAAAATCAAGTTAACTTTAAAAACTAACAAGGATCAGGTTTTTGGATCAATCAGCAATAAAGCAATTATGGATGCAGTTAATTTATCTAAAAAACTTATCACCAAACATATGTTTCACGAAGCCCATAAATTAGGGCTTGGTTTTAGCAATGTTAAAATTGATGTTTATAAGGACATAACTGCAATTTTAAAAATTGAAGTGGTCGGGGTATAATAATGAATGAAAATACCCAAAGTAACATTCATGTCATTGAAGAAAAAGTACTAGCGGCAATGATGAGCGACAAACGCATTCTTGATGAAGTGTTTGCGCGATTGGATATCCAAGACATTGATAATGCTCAAAACCGGACAATCTTCACTGTGATGCACAAATTATATGATGACAATAAACCAATTGATTTATTCACCGTCAGTAACTTTATGAAGAATAATCATGAATTTGATTTTAAAAATCATGATGGTTACCTTCAAAAAATATTAAATAAATTTACAACATCACACGATATTAATACCCATATTGATATTCTTAAAAACTCAGCCATTACAAGACACTTGGCAAAATTTGGGAACAAACTTACAAGTTTAAACATGGACATAACTGATTTTGATGATCAATTATGAAATGTTGAAAAAGATTTTTTAGAATTAATACATTCTAAGACATCAACTCAAATTAAAAGTAGTAAGCAAGTTTCAGAAGAATATTTAACAAAATTACAATACATTCAAGAACACCGTGGCAAAATGACCGGGACACCTTGTGGTTATCAATCAATCGATAACATCACTAATGGCTTTCAACCGGGTGATTTGATTATTTTAGCGGCGCGACCGAGTATTGGTAAAACAGCGCTTTCACTTAACTTCTTATTAAATGCTAGTAAGACATTGGAGAAAGATGAAGTTGTTGTTATTTTTTCATTAGAAATGGGATGTGAACAACTTTTTCAACGAATGGTTTCTTGCAAATCGGGAGTTAACTCTGATGCTTTAAGAAAAGGTGATTGAACTAGTGAAGAAGATTATGCGATTCATGAAGCGATTAGTCAATTAGGTGATTTGAATATTATGATTGATGATTCTAGTGATTTGAGCATTTTAGATGTTCAAACTAAACTGAAGCAATTATCAGCAACTAAAAAAATTAAATTAGTTGTTGTGGATTATCTTCAATTATTAAGAGGGTCAAAAAATAATGCTTCTCATGCTAACCGGCAACAAGAAGTAGCACAAATTTCTAGGACTTTAAAAGCGATTGCGCGAGATATTGAAACGCCAGTCATTGCTGTTGCTCAATTATCAAGAAAAATTGAGGAACGTAAGGGCGACGATAAAAAACCAATGTTATCAGATTTAAGAGAATCTGGGGCAATTGAACAAGATGCTGATTTGGTTACTTTCATTAATTATGAACGTGGCGAAATTGATAAAGATAACCCTGAAGCTACAACCAAATACAAAGATACAGTAGCTGTTGATTTTATTATTGCAAAGCACCGTAATGGAGCGACCGGCGAGATTTCATTATTGTTTGAAAAATCAATTGGTAAATATAACGACATGTCACATAAATAAACGAGGTAAATATGAAAAAACGTTCTCAAATTAAACTATTAGCATTATTTGCTGGATCACTAATTATGGTAGGTCCAATTTTAGCTTTAACGTCTTGTAGTTCCGCTGCAACACCACATGGCCCGAGTACTAATATAACGGTTTCAAGTGTTTATTCAACGTTAGCTGGCGATTACGAGCAAGGCGATGGTTTTGAACATCAGCTTGATTTGTCATATGGCGACGCTTCATCGAATGATGCGATTTCGCGAACTAATATACCTAATGTTCCGGCCGATATTCCATATAGTTTAGGTGATGCTAATGCAAAATATACAAAGAAAGATGCCACCGAAGATGACATTAGAATGGCGGCTTTTTATTATAATGAATATTATCTAAATGAAATGATTACCCAAGGTATTTTATCAGCAGCGGCTAGCTTAGTAAATTTTGCAGCTCACAATTTAATCACCGAAAGTATTGTTGATAGTGGGAACGCACCTAAGGATCATTGAGGTGAAACTAAATGAACCGAAACTGTTTATAAACAGTTGGTTGATGACGGCGATACAGATGTTTTAAATAAAATGGGACAACTACGTGAATTTATGGCAGCTTGAGTTCTGGGCGCCGGTAGTGGCAGCAATACATATCACATATGACCCAAGAACATTAGTTACACATTGGAATATGCTGGTTATAATAGTTTGGGACATCAAACCGAAAACTTACATGATGAGCCCTTAGGTTTTAAGCCTAAATCTAATCTAGAAAAGTTAAGAGATTTAAATGATAATGTTATCGTAAGCAATATTGTCATTGATTTCGGATGATATAAAACAGCAAAATCAGGCGGTTCTTGAGTAACTAATATAGATGCACTTCAAAAACAAACTCATGATGCTGGGACATGATCAAATTTAGATTACAATATACCAACTGACCCGGTACCAGCTGAGGCAAAATACAATAAATATGCCGGTCAAAAGATATCAATTAAACCTACAAAATTAGATTATAATCTTAAAATGAGCGACATGGAATTAACAACAGCTAAAACATATTATGCTAAAAAAGATGATAAAGATGATAAGGATTCTAAGACGACAGATGTTTATTCTGGTTTATTAGAAATGGCATCACCTTTAACAGATGATTTTGTCGTTGCTGCTGATAGTGGTTCATTTCTTAAGTTTAATGCTTTTGATGTAACTCCGCCATCGTTAACCCAACCATATGATGTTGCTGCTTTTAAAAACACCAACGATTTAATAAATGAGGCAACACTAACAACAGATTTAAAAGCAAATGATTGAAATTCGATTAAAAATAAAATGTCAAAATACGTTACTTTAAGTAATAAAAAAGTTACTTCTACAGAATCACGTCCTGGACTTTATCAAATTTTATCTTTTGATTTTCCTAAAGCAAAAGAAACTAAATAGGTTTAGTTAAGCATATGAACTTTAAGGATATTGCAACTGATTGAAAACAAGTTTTAGAACTAGAAACCAATTTACCGTATTGAAATCAATTACAAGAAGTTGTATCTCAAGCGTACAAACAAAAAGATGTCTTCCCGCCTGAGAAGCATCTTTTTGCTGCTTTTAATTACTTTGATATCAAAGACTTGAAGGTGGTTATTTTAGGGCAAGATCCCTATCATAATTTTAATCAAGCGAATGGTTTAGCCTTTAGTGTTAATACATTAAAGCTGCCACCATCTTTAAAGAATATTTTTAAGGAACTTAAAAATGATTTAGACGTTACCCGAACTAATGGGGACCTTACTGATTGGGCGCAACAGGGCGTGTTATTATTAAATACAAGTTTAACGGTGATTGCACACGAGCCACAAAGTCATAGCAAAATTGGATGAACACTTTTTACAGATGATATAATTAAATATATCAATAAGAATTGTGAGGCTATTGTTTTTGTTTTATGAGGTAATAGTGCAATTCAAAAAAGTGGATTAATCGATGAAAAAAAACACTATATTATTAAAAGTGCACATCCTTCACCGCTTAGTGCACGAAAAGGGTTTATAAATAATAATCATTTTAGTAAAATAAATAATATACTTATAAGTATTGATAAGTCAATAATTAAATGATAGGAGGATAATATGGATACACTATTATTAAATGATAATGTAATTGATCCAGACAAAGGTTTGTCTGCTTTAAATGTTGTCCTTATTTTCTGTGCCTTTGTTTTAGCATTGGTTTTTGTAGCTTTTGTTAAAAAGTTAGTTTATCGTTTTAAATATAAAAAACGATATTACATTATTCCTCGTGTCGGAGTGAAAGGAATTAGTAATATTGCAATGGTGATTTCAATTTCGATTGCCGTTATTTTATTGTTGACGGTAGTAACGGCTGGAATGGCTTCAGTAATTTTTCGGACTTGAGCGGGAACGCGGGTGACACTTGAAGGGATTCTAATTAAAATTGGAGGATTATTATTTGGTCCAATTATCGGGATCTTCATTGGAGCGATGACCGATCTTTTAGCTGTTGCATTAACCGCTGGAGTTTTCCATTATGGTTATCTGTTTGCGGCAATGGCCTTCGGTTTAGTTGGTGGAGTAATTCGTAATATTATGACATACAGCAACCAAAAGGATACTGTCTTTGCATTTTACTCAACAATCCTAACGGCATTAGTTGGGGCGGGAGTTTGTATTTTCTTATTTTATTTAGGACCCAAACCATATTATAGTATTCCGATATTTGGACACGATATTAGAATTGATCGGACAGTAGTAATCGGTATTATTGCTGGTTTTATTGCAGTCTCAATTAGTATCATTTGAATTTGTTTGTTTGTCCAGCGTTATCAGAATAGGCGAATCCTCCCAAAGAAACGTCAGTTTAAACCGAATCAAAAAGAGTATGATTGATACCGTGTTTTTGCACCGGTACTGACAACCGTCTTAATTACTGAAGTGGCGATTAATGTCTTTATGATGCCGTCGTTTGATGCATCATTAACCGGTTTGCAATATAGCCAATGAGTTAGTTTGAGAATTGCCGCTTTAATTCCAATGGTAGTTTTGAACATGTTGGTTATTTATCCAGTGTTTAAAATTGTGGTGCCACTAGTTACTTATAACTATGAGGATGAACTAGTTGAAGATTTGAACGTACCGTTGTACGTCGACTAAGGAGATAATATGAAAATCGATCAAGAAAAAATAATGCTTTATGCAAAATCATTATTATTTGAACCCGACCAAAGTGAAATGCATCATTTGGTAGATGAGTTTGAAAATATCTTAAAGCAAATGGAAATAGTTGATGAAATCCAAACCAAAGGAGTTCCTATTTCAAGTTTCCCAAATTTAAATAACAAAATTTATCTACGCGAAGATATTGTTATTGATCTTAAAAATAATAAAGCTGTTATTGAAAATGCACACGATCAATATGATAATTATGTTATGGTGGAATACAATGACAAATAAAACCATTAGAGAGCTTCACGAAGCTTTATTAACCCATCAAACCACATGCCTTGAACTTACTAAACAAAGCATTGCTAAATTAAAAGCGACTAAAAAATATAACGCTTGTTTATTTGATAATCAAAAAAATGCCATAGCATTAGCTAAAAAGCATGATCAAGAAAAACAAATCAAAAAAGGCGATTATCTTTTCGGAATTCCGTATTCACTAAAAGATAATATTTCGACCAAGGGAATTATTACCACTGGCGGTTCACTGTTTTTAGAAAATTATGTACCACCATTTAATGCTTATGTCGCAGAATTATTATGTAATCAAAATGCTATTTTATTAGCAAAGGCTAACCTAGATGAATTTGGTTTAGGTGGAACAGGTACTTTTTCGGCCTTTGGAGATGTCATTAATCCACTTGATAAAAATTTGATAACTGGCGGTTCTAGTTCTGGTTCGGCAGTAATGGTGCAACAAGGTGTTGTACCGTTCTCATTGGGAACAGATACTGGTGATTCAATTCGTAAACCAGCTAATTATTTAGGGATTGTCGGTTTTAAACCTTCATATGGGTTAATCTCTCGTTATGGGGTTTTTCCTTATTCGCCTAGTTTAGATCATGTTGGAATGTTAACTAACGATGTTACTGATATAGCAATCTTGATGGATTATTTAGTTAAAGTTGATTATCGTGATTTCACTTCAGTTACTAATGAAGTGAAATATTATGAACAATTGAAAACAACTAAAAATCACAAGGTGGCGATTATCAAAAATTTATTTAAATATATGAGCCCAGAAGTTAAAGTCGAATTTGATAAAGTAGTTGAGGTTCTAAAACAAGCGGGTTTTAAGTTTACTGAAATTGAATTTAATGAAAAATTATTACAAGCAATTGATCCTTTATATAAAATTATAAGTTATGCCGAAGCTGCAAGCTGTTATGCAAACTTAACCGGAATTCCCTTTGGTGCCAAGGCTGAAGGTAAAACATATTTAGATGTTGCCCACCAGTCGCGCACTGATTATTTTGGCAAGCAATTAAAACGTCGCTTTATTATCGGGGCTTACGCTACAAGTACTGAAAACTTCGAACGCTTATTTAATGAAGCCAAACGAATTCGAACATTACTAAACCAAGCATCAACAAAAATTTATCAAAAATATGATTTTATTATGATGCCTGGGGCAAGCAATATTGCACCCAAAGTAAGCGATGTTAAAGCTAATAAGGCAACGTCTAACATTTGTGATGATGCTTTGCAAATGGCTAATTTTGGTGGTTTTCCATCAATCACGATTCCAATGTCTGAAATTAATAAACAACCCATTGGACTTAATATTTCAGCAGGATATAGAAACGATTTAGAAGTTCTAAATTGTGCCTTAACAATCGAACAAATTTTAAAAACACGAGGTACCAATAATGGATAATTTTGAAGTTGTTATTGGAATTGAAGTACACACTGCTTTAAATACCAAAACCAAAATGTTCTCGCCTTCACGAAACAGTCACACATCTTATCGAAATAGTAATGTGAACGAAGTTGATTTAGCGTTACCCGGTAGCATGCCCCAACCAAATAGAGCGGCAATTGATAAAGCTATTTTATTAGCGACTGCTTTAGGAATGGATATCAACATTGATAATATTCAATTTGATCGTAAAAATTATTTCTATATGGATTTGCCAAAGGGATTTCAAATTACTCAACAACATTATCCGATTGGGCGTAATGGTTATTTAGACATTAATGTTAATGATACTAAAAAACGAATTAAAATTGAACGAATCCATATCGAGGAAGACACAGCAAAACATATCGATATTGATGGTAAAGTGATGTTGGACTACAATCGCGCTGGATCACCTTTGATTGAGATTGTAACTGAACCCGTCATTAGTTCAGCTGTAGAAGCGACAAAATACGTTGCGACTTTAAGACAAGTTTTAAAATTTATTAATGTATCTGATGCCAAGATGGAAGAAGGTTCGTTGCGAGCTGATGTTAATATTTCATTACGACTTTATGGCCAAAAGGAACTTGGGACAAAAGTAGAGGTAAAAAACATTAACTCTATTAGTAATATTTCAAAAGCGATTGCTTTTGAAATTAAACGACAATCTGAATTATTGTTAACCGGTCAACCCGTTTTACAAGAAACACGCCGCTTTAATGATCAAAAATTTACAACTGATTTTATGCGCGCTAAAACAGATGCCGTCGATTATAGATATATGACCGAACCAAACATCGCTTGCATTTCGTTACCAAAATCATATTTAAAAGATGTTGTTAAAACAATGCCAAAATTGCCTCAGGATATTAGTAAACATTTATTAAAACAAAAGCTTGATATTAAAAACGTTGAATTATTACTAGATAATTTTGAACTATATCTAGTCTTTGATAAAGTTAATCAAATTGTTAAAGATGCACCTTTAACATTTAAATGAATCGCTTTAGAGTTAGTTGGCTTATTAAATAAACAACAGAGTAACATCAATAGTTTGTCGCAAAAGGTTTTAGATAATATAAGCGCCATGATTAAGTTGCTAGTTAGTCAGGAAATCAATGGAAAGCAAGCAAAAACAATTTTAGAACAGATCATTACAAATGACGAACCAGTTGAAGCAATCATTAAAAGGTTGGGCTTTGTGCAAATCAAAGATCCACAAATTATTGGTGATATCTTAACTAAAGTGATAGCTGATAATCCTAAGATGGTAGAACAATACTTAGAACGTCCTGAACGTGCTGAAAAATTTTTTATGGGAATGGTAATGAAGCAAACTCAAGGCCAAGCAAATCCGGTTGTCACAATCGAAGTTTTAAAAAAATTATTACAAAATTAGTAACTATATTTAAAGGAAGCAACTTTTGAACTGAGGTTGCTTTTTATTAGCTATTAGTTAGAAAGAATAATATAGGAATGAGCGAATCTATAATTACTTCTTAGGTGATCAATATTGAGCTATTTTTAATAAGACAAGTTATATTACCCCGGTTGATGCAACTTATTTTGTTGCTAAAATAATTGAAATGTTAACTAAACCAGAACCCAATATGCTAAGTTACTAAAAATCCAAGAGTGATTATATGACAATCATCAAAAAAAGTTAACAGCTTTAGAAAAAGATATCATCATGTATGATTTAACACCAAGGGATATCTATCGACAAAAGATACCGAGTTATGTTAGGTCGGTGGTGTAGTCGAACGATATCAAGAATATGCTAAAAGTAGTGTTTAAACAGCGATTGATAATTTAGCTAAATATCATATTTTAATTAAAGTAACAAGACGCGAAAAAAGTTTTAAAATTTTGTATGAAAATATTTTAAAATAATAATTTTAGTTAGAACAAATTTTTGCTTTATTTAAATTATTATACGTACAACTATTTTGAAAAAATATCTAAATTTAGATTCATAATTATTTAGCTAAAGTTATTGATATATACAAATTAATTAGGTAAAATTAGAATGTTGCATACCTATGCAATGATTTGTATAATCTTAACCATATTCTATTTTAATTTAACTTGTAGTTGATAATTACAAGTTAAATTTAGTGTTCGTTTCTTTTACACATGTCTTGACGTATGTTGTAACAATTATTATGAAAGGAAAAAAATAATTTAATGCATAATAAATATTTAGAGCAATTAAATTCCAGTTTTGGAAAAGTATTCAAAACTCGAAAAGGTAAAACCAAACAAAGTGGTGGCGCCAAAGAATTTATTGCTAAATTATCAAAAGGTTTAATGTTGCCAATCGCAATGTTGCCGATTGCTGGGTTATTTTTAGGAATTGGAGCTTCAATTGTAACGGCCGGTATTAACGCCGATAATCACGCTCTTACCGTTTTCGGTAATTTCCTTAAAATGCCTGGCGATGCCGTCTTCGGTGCACTACCTGTATTGTTTGCGATTGCAATTGCCATCGCTTTCACTGGTGATGCCGGAGCCGCGGGTCTTTCTGCGTTCGTTGGATTTTTAGTGTTTTCAGCACTGCAAAGTTCATTAATTGATCCGGTAATGATACCAGATCTTAGTACCGTTGATCCTAACGATACTATCATAGGAGGGTATACAACGCTATTCTATACTACAGGAGTAATGGGATTCACTAATGGTCTTCCAACTTCAGTATTTGGTTCTGTATTAGGAATTGAACAATTACAAACATCAGTATTTGGTGGCTTTATTGTTGGGTTCTTAGTTGCTTTTTTATACAATAAATATAAAAATATCCAATTACCTTCAATTATAGGATTTTTCTCTGGAGTAAGATTTATTCCAATAGTTACATTCTTATCAATCATTCCGGTAACCATTTTGGTACTAATGATTTGACCATTAGTTGGGATTGGATTTAACTACCTAGGTCAAGCCCTAGGATCTGATATGGCTGGGTTTAACTCGTTCATCTTCGGATATGTTGAGCGTGCGTTAGTTCCGTTTGGGTTACACCATGCGTTCTATGCACCGTTATGATATTCATCAGTAGGTGGTTCATTTGACTTAAGTCAACAAGCTATCATGGGCGATGGAACTCGTATCTTTACAGATGCTACTGCTGCAGCCGCTGGTACACATCAAACATGATATGAAGTGTTAAGTAAGATGAACGGTAAGACATTTAAAAGCACATATGATCACGCTCAAGCAATTGGGGGGGATCAAAAATTATGAGCTTTCGCCGATTCATTCTGGGCGGGGCATCAAGCTATAATAGCTGATGGTTCTAAAATTACCTTAACAATGGCTGATTTAACAGGGGCTTCCGGATCAAGCGGAGTAAATGTTGGTCAATATTTGCAAGGTAAATATTCATTCATGATGTTTGCCTTGCCCGCAGCTGCACTAGCGATGGTTATGGCTGCCCCAAAAGAAAACCGTAAAATGTGTGGTTCAGTTGTAATTTCAGCTGCGCTTACATCATTCTTAACTGGTATTACTGAACCAATTGAATATACATTCTTATTCTTGGCTCCATGATTATTCTGAGGATTCCACGCAATAATGTGTGCACTTGCCTTTGGGTTCATGAACTGAATTGGTTTAATTTTCCCTAGTGTTGCACCACATATTGGTATGACATTCTCAGGAGGAGCAATTGACTTTATGTTGTATGGCGCTGTTGTTGATGCCGTTGGTGGTGGAGCTAACTGTTGATGAGCAATCATCTTAGGTTTAGTTTATGCACCAATTTACTACTTCTTCTTTAAGTGGGCAATAATACGTTTT
>JAACJW010000039.1 GCA_021378525.1 Ureaplasma sp. Hg2
ACGTTTTACTATTGGACGCTTTATTATTGATAACAACTGAGGACGTGGCACACGGAACAATAATAACACCAGTCGTAACTAATGTTAATCCAATTAAAATCCGATTAGATTTATTCTTGCGTTGTTTCATAATCATACCCCCGTTTGTTTGAGTAGCTTATTTATTAAAATTATATCTTAATTTTAGTGTGTTACAAAATAAATACTCCATAACAAATAATTTCCGACTTATGTTTATAAGTCGGTTATTCAATTAAAGTAATTATTAATATTATATTTGATATCAAATATTTTTATTCTTATGATGAAAATGTTTCGACGTCCGTATAAGTTTTTTGTTTAGTATCACTAAACGTATTACTTCCACTTAAGGTTGTTGTAAATCCAATTTTAATCGGATTAAATGTTTGCACATATTTAAATTCAATTGATTCGACCATTGAATTAAATTGTGCTTTAGTTAAATTAGTTTTTACTAATTTATATCAATCATTATTAGTTTTTGCAGAATTAAATACTGTGTCTGCTCTAACTTTTGTTCAGCTTCAAAGAGGTTCGCCTGTTATCTCCTCATAATAAGCTTTGGCTTTTGTATCATCTATTTTAACGTCGCTAGTTTTGATGCTAACCACTACTGGTGTACTATCCTTATATGGAACTTTTACTGGTACTAAAGTTTTAGAAGATGATCCATCATCTTTAAATTCAAATTTACTATTTAAACTAACTTTCACAGTGATTGTTTTATCAGTCGTATTCAAAGTAATATTATAAGTGTTGATTTCATTCATTAACGCGATGAAATTCATCGGGTCAATCGCTTTTGCTTTATCAGGAATTCCTAGCCCATTGAAATCAGCGACTTTACTTGTTATCAAAGTTTGATCAACATCGTTTCAACTAGATTTATTAATATATTTTAAGAAAGCATTTGCGCTCATTATCATTGTAGAGGCATCAACTTTTTGTTTAGGTGTTGGTGGTATTCCATCTTTATAAGGAACGCTCACACCTTTTAATGTTATTGAGCTAGTTTGATCATTAAATACAAATCCATCATTTAAATTAACTTTTGCAATCACTTGCTTATTAGTAGTATCTAATGTTAATTGATAAGATTTAACTTCTTTTATAAATGTTGTAACACTGCCACCCATAACAACTTGAGCTTGATCTGCAATTGTTTTGTTATTAAAATCTTTTACAAAAATATTAACGTCATCTAAACCAACGTTAGTTCAATCGGATTTACCAATGTTATTTAAGATATTTTGAGTGTTTAAAAGTAATGTTGATTTATCAACAATCACCGGTTGAACTCCACTTTGATATGGGACATCAATCGTAAATGTTTTATTTGCTGTCTTATTATCAAAGATATAGTTAAAATTCAAACCTATTGTTTCGGTAATTGTTTTATTATCGTTCAAAACAATATTGTATGATTTTACGGCTTCTATAAATAACGGGATATCACTTGATACAATACTTGCTTTAGAAGGTAAATCTTTATTATTAAAATCCTTAACAAAATTAGTAACGTCAGTTTTATTAACATTGATTCAATCTGTTTGTTGTAATTCACTTAATACAGAGTTTTCGTTTAATTTAACAATATTATCATTAATTGTTTTAGCTGGTGATCCATCTAACTTTTGGGTGAATGTCTTTATACATTCGTTTTTTGATCCAGAAAATGTGTATTTGCTATATAAAATAGCATCAAAAGTTAACGTTCCTTGTTTTGAAGTTAAATCATAATTATATTTAATATTTTCGATTATTTTAACTTTATTATTAAAATTATCGGCGCTAACTTTTCCACCAATAGACATAACATTCTGAATTTCATTTTTATTTATTAGGGAATTTAATTCACTACTAATAGATTGAGGATTATCACTATTTAATGTCACATTTCCTTTATATTGTTCATTGGTTCATTTTAACTGATTCATGAAAGCATTAGGATTTAATTGAATAGATCCAACCTCATTTTTTACCGCTTTTGCAATATTATTATTTGTTGTCGTAGTAAGTGAGCTATTCCCGTTTTGAGTAACATAGTTATCGTTTAATGTAATTATCATCTTAATGGCAGAATCTGTATTATTTTTATTGGTATCACTTGTTTGATCATCAATAATTAAGGTACTATTTTCACTTGTTTTTTTAATTGGAATATTTTTAAAATCAACAGTTTTAACAATGTTATTTAATGCTGTTTCCTTTTGCTTTTCGGTTGTTCCTAGATTTCCAATATTATCTAATGAATTAAGCAATGTCTTAGAATCAAATTTACTATTATGATTTATATGACTATCAAGATTTTTAACTAAATCAACATTATTCATATTCTTAAGACTGATATAACTTTGATTGGTTGCGTTTGCATATTTTTGATAATTTAGTGTTGCCTTATCGCTTAGAAAGTAATCTGTATCATTCTCACCAACAAATAGTGTTGATACAATTGTTGTTGGAATCATAATGAAAGCTGCAACGGCTAGCACTGCACCTATATAATATTTGCCAAACTTTCTAAAGTGATTAATCATAATAATTTCTCCGCTAACTAATTCAGAACAACGATGTAAACTCATTTGTTTTAACTTAATACGATAGATACCCGTATACCCGTATTATAGAATTAAATAAAAATTATGCAAACAATAGCATATGATTTCTTTATTGAGAAATAACAATAGAAAAAACTTCTCTATGATAGTAGATTCTAATTTGATTAAAAATAGGTTATATTTATGCTTCATAATCGTTTATAACAATGCGTCATCCGCTTAAATTACTCATTAAAAAATTACTCATAAAGAGTAATTTTATTATTATTAATTAAGTTTGAATGACATACTGAAACTGTTGGTTTTGGTGTCCATAAATGTGTAACCGTTATTTAAGTCGATAACAAAAGTTGGTTTTACATTGTAGTCATCATTAGTAACATTAATTGATTTCACCATAGAATTGAATTGTGCTTTAGACAAGGAAGTGTTAACTACATTATATCAAAGATTGTTTGAAGTTAGATATTCACCAACTTGGGTTGCGTCTCCACCATTCCATCAATTACTAGCAGCTTTACCTGTTGCATCTTTTCTAAATGATTTAAATTTCGATTTATCTATTGTCACATCTTTTGTACTAATAGTAACACTCGGTGGTGCAACATCTTTATATGGAACACTTACCGGCGGCAATGTAGCATGATTACTTAAATTATGGAATTCATAATTATCATTCAATTTAACGTAAGCACTAATTGTTTTATTGTTTGCATTCAATGTAATTGTATAAGTTTGTATTTCACTCATAATACTAAAATCATTAGGGTTTATAATTTGTGCTTTATTAGGTGGCGGTAAGGCATTGAATGTAGTTATCTTACTAGTTATTAAAGCTTGGTCAACATCATTTCAACTATTCTTACCAATATATGTTAAGAAAGCATTTGAACTAATTTCAAAATCACTAACATCAACTTTTGTTTTAGGATCCGGCGTTGGAGTTACAGCGTATGGAACCTCAACATTAAATGTTGTATTTGCTGTTTTGTTATTAAATACATAATTAGGATTTAGACTAATTTTTTCAGTAATTGTTTTATCATTGTTTAAAACAATATTGTATGATTTTACAGCTTTGTTAAATAACACAACGTCATTTGATACGATTTTTGCTCTTGAAGCTAAATCTTTGCCATTGAAGTCATTTACAAAACTAGTAACATCATCTTTATGAACATTATTTCAACTTGGTTGATCGATTTGATTTAATACGGTGTTTGCTTCTAATTTAACTACGCTATCACTAACTGTAATTATAGTTGGAGTTGGTGGAATTGGTGCTGGGATTGTTGTGGTAAATGTATAAATATTTTTATTATTATTAGAGAATAAATACCCTTTATTTAATGTTAATGTCATATTTATATCTCGGTTGTTTGCAGCTGTAGCTTTAACGTTGTTTACTGCTAAACCAAATAAATCTTGCTTCATTCCAGTGAAACAAGTTGATAGAGCGCTCGCACTCATACTATTAACTTTTGAAATAATTGTATTTATAGAATCAGTATCCTTGGCATATCCAGCACTAACAAACCCATCGAAATCGAATGCTTCGTTTGTTACATCAATTTTTTGATCATCATCAGCATATTTAACATCAATATTAATTGTCTTATTTGTTGTGTTGTTATCAAATGCATAATTAGGATTCAAACTAATTGTTTCGGTAATTGTTTTGTTGTCATTCAAAATAATATTATATGATTTTACAGCTTTATTAAATAACGGAATATCATTTGATACGATGTTTGCTTTTGAAGCTAAATCTTTACCATTAAAATCCTTTACAAAACTAGTAACGTCATTCTTATGAACGTCATTTCAGTCTGTTTTACCCAATTGAGTTAATATGGTGTCTCCCTCTAATTTAACCGCTGCATCATTAACGATTACGATAGTTGGAGGGGCGGGTGTAAATGGAACATCTACAAATAATTGGGTGAAGCTACTACCATCAGAGAACTCATAGCCACTATTTAAACCAATTGTTTCAACCAATTGTTTTTTCCCACTAAATTTAATAGTATATGCATTAACTGCTCCATCAAAGAACGCAGGGTTTGAAGGATTAATTATCGTCGACATTTCAGCTATAGACTTATTGCTAAATGAATTTACAAAATTTGTTACATCTGATTGACGAATGTTATCTCAAGTTTTACCTATTTGACTGGCAATTGTATCTTGTGTTAATTTAACGTCATTGTCTTTTACTAAAACTTTCGGAATTGGAGTATTAGCATATGGCGTGTCAACAATGAATGTCGCATTCACTGTGTTGTTATTAAATACATAATTAGGATTTAAACTAATTGTTTCAGAGATTGTTTTATCATTGTTCAAAACAATATTATATGATTTCACAGCTTTATTAAATAGTGATGCATCACTTGATACAATACTTGCTTTTGAATCTAAATCTTTGCCATTAAAGTCATTTACAAAACTATTAACATTTTCTTTATGAACATTATTTCAACTTGTTTGACCCAATTGACTTAATATAGTATTTGCTTCTAGTTTAACCACATTGTCATTGACTGTGGTGATAGTTGGAGTTGGCGGTACAGGTGGTGGAATAACTGTTGTAAAAGTATAAACATCTTTATTATTATTAGAGAATACATAACCGTCTTTTAATGTTAATGTGATATCTATATTACGATTATTTGTTGCTTTTGCTTTAACGGTGTTAACTGCCACTCTAAATAAATTTTGATCTATGCCTGTGAAATAAGTAGATAAATCACCGGCACTCATATTATTAATTTTTGAAGCTATTGTGTTAATAGAATCGGTATCTTTAACATATCCAGCACCAACAAACGCTACGAAATTAAATGCTTCGTTTGATGCATCAATTGTTTGAGTTACGTTTCCATTTAATGTTTGACTAAAATTACTAATATATGTATTGTTTGCAAACGAGTAATGGTTATTTAATATTACGTCGAACGACACATTGACAGATGTACCAACTTTCACTTTTAAATTATCTATTGTCTTAATTTCAGTTTGTGTAGCATCCTTACCATCGATTGTTGCGTCGCTTGATAATACATCAATAATTTCATTACTATTAATTAATGTTGTTAATTCTCCATAAATGGAAGCAGGTTCAGTGTTAGGTTTATGTAAATTTGCCAAATATTGTTCATTAGTTCAATTTAATTGATGCATCAATTTATTAACGTCTATCTCTACATTTCCAATAGTAGATTTGATAGGAGTTAAAGGATTCCGAGGACTTTGGTCGTTGACCACTCCTTCACCATTTGTGGTTATGTAATTTTCATTTAATGTAATTTTCATATTGATACTTGAATGATCCTTAGAGCTTTCGCTCACAAAACCATTATAAGTAACTTGACTAGAATCATTTGATTGCTTCTCATTTTTTTTGACTGTAAAATTTATATTGTTAATAATATTAGTTAATGCTTGTTTCTTTTGGGCGGCAGTATTTCCAATGTTTCCGATGTTATCTAATGAATTTAGCGCTAATTCAACGTTTAATTTACCATTAGTATGCATATGATCATTAATATTTTTAACTAATGTATCATTATCCATATTATTAATGGCAACCCAACTTTGGTTAGTTGCGTTCGCAAATTTTTCATAATTAAATGAAACGTTATCGCTTAAAAAATGTTCGGTATCGCTCCCACCGGTAAATAAGGTTGCTACCACGGTTGTTGGAATAGCAATAAAAGATGTGGCCACCAATGCTACCCCTAAATAATATTTACCAAATTTCTTAAAATGTCTATTCATAATAATTGCTCCCACTAAATTAAATTGAGAATATCAATGTAAATCCATTTGTTTTAATAGACGTATCATAGATATTCATATACCCGTATTATAAGATAAAAATGAAATTTATGCAAAGAATTACTAATGCTTCAGGAGAAAATAGCACAAAAGTATCGAAATTATGCCAAATTTTGATACTTTTATGTGCAAATGTTTTATTTTAATTAAGAAAAATCTAATTTTCTAATTTCTTTTAGTTGTGATTATTATATTAAAAAATATCATCAATCAAATTATCGCCCAACCCTCATTCAATCGCTAGGGCTTTAACCTCTTCATGATAATCTTTTGATAACACCTTGGTGCTATGAGCGTCCATCTCAATGACAACTTTAATATCTTTATGTTTTGCGATCTGGGTTCAAAAGAAACGACAAGGGTAACTGTATTTATCCTTATAGATTAAATAGCCATTCACATTGAAGCCTAATGGTATATCGTGCTTAATGGCTGCTGCAATCAGTTTATTAATATTGTTAACTAAATGTTCATCGAAATGACGATAAGCGCGAATTGCTATATCTGGATGAGCAACTAGTGAAAACAATCCACTAGCGATCCCTTCAACCATTTGATCATAAAATAGATTCAATAGTTCTGGGGTTTTAATATCAAGGTTGCCGATGCCACCGTGTTCATCTAAAAGATTGCCAACACTATGATTACCAAAAATCATATAATCGGTTGTTTTTAAATCGTGGATTGCTCGTAAATGTGGTTCCATTTCCTTACAATATTCACTTTCATAACCGGCTCGTAATTTAATTTGTTTGCCATACTTTTTTTTAGCTTCTAACATATCCTTAACGTATTTATCATTATTTGCTTTGGTTAGACGAAAGTTACCGCCCTTATCATCGGGTCAATAAATGTGTTCGCTAATTCCGAAACTTTCATATCCTTCTTTAATTGCTGCTGCAACCATTTCATCAGCGGTGTTGACTGCGTGATTACAATAAAATGTATGAGCGTGATAATTTGTCATTTTTAAAACCTATTTTCCTTTTTTATTTTTTATTCTAAAATTAATGTTTTCAATTTCAAGTGTTTGTTTTTGTTTTAACATTTCTTCTATTTTCGTTTTAATTTCATTATACTTCATTTCATCATTACCAACCATTGATTCTTTTTGAATGTAATCATTAATATTTTTTTCATAACGTTTAATAAGAATATTATTTAAAACTTCAGGCATCATTTTTGGTTCATAAATGCTGCCATAATTAATTTGAATATGCATAATATCCTTGAAGATTGCAATTAATTTAGGATCTTCTAAATAAGTAAGAAAGCCACTAATATTAGTTTTATTGATGGTCGTAATCTCAGGATGAAGCGTATAATATTGCTCAATTAATGCGCCAAGATTTCTAAGGTCTTTGTGAAAGAATTGATTTAATTTAGCATGGAAAATATCAATCGCGTGAAAATCATAACAAAAGTATCTAATCAATTCTTCTTCTAGATGAAATAAAGCTTCACGCACATTAGCATCGGTTTGATTTACTTCACTAATTTCGCTTGGTTTCTCAGCATGAATGTTAACTTGTGGCTGGTGTAATTGATTAATCGTCGGTTTAATCATGCCCTTAATTGTTGCCTCATTAAAACCAGTTACTTTAGCAATCATTGCGATTTGTTGATCAAAATATAAGTTGCTTCCATATTTTTTATTAGTTGCAATAAATCAATTTAATAATGCTTCTTGATTTACCTTATTATCTAAATTTTCACTACTAGCAATTTTTAAAGTTAATAAATAACTAATTAAGTCATTTGTTTTATTTAAGGCTTGTTTAGCTTTTTCAGCGCCCAATTGATTAACTAGTTCATCAGCATCTTTAATATTATTAATGAAACCATTAACCACATATAAACTATAATGACGATATAAAATATTGACACTATTAATGATTGCAGCTTGACCAGCATTATCGTTATCAAAACATAAGTTAACCACTTTTAATTGCGGCAAGCTTGTTGTTAATAAGTGTAAGTGCTTATTAGTAAAAGCAACTCCCATGGTCGCAACAACGTTTTTAATGTTTGCCCGATAACAAGCAATCACATCCATAAAACCTTCGACAACATACAAGGTGTCATTGCCATCAAGTCGTTTAACCTGATCCAAGTTATATAAGATTGCTTCCTTGTGAAAGATTGGGGTGGTACCGGTGTTAATGTATTTGTATTTAGAACTTTTAGCCTGATTATATTCGCGGCCACTAAAGCCGACAATGCGGCCATATTCATCTTTGATTGGGAAAGTGATGCGGTTAAAAAAGAAATCATAATAAATTCCATCATCACGTAAATTAGCTAAACCAACTTGGTCTAACAACTTAATATCATAAATATCTTGCGCTAAAACGTTACCCATTATTTGGGCTTCATTGGTTGCCATTTTAATAATTTGACGTTTTTGTTTTGGGGCAAAACCAATCCCAAAAGTCTTGATTACATCGTCGTTAATTTGGCGATCATGTAAATATTTAAGGGCACTAATGTTTTCTTTATTATCTAGAAATAAAACAAACCAAGTATTAACTAAAGCGTTTAATTGATATAGTCGTTCATACTTACTTTCAGCTTGATATTTGTTTTTTAATTGGTTCACAACGCCTGGTTCAAGACCGGCAATTTTAGCCACTCTAATTAAGGCTTCACGATAACTAATGTTTTCAAAGCGCTTCACAAAATTAATCACGTCACCTTTAGCTTCACAACTAAAACAATTATAAAGTTGTCGTTCACTTGAAACTGACAACGAAGGTTTGGTGTCGTTATGAAACGGACAAACCCCCCAATGGTTTTTACCTTTTTTAGATAGTGAAATAAAGTGACCAATAACGTCGACAATATCTGCTTTTGATTTAATTAATTCAGCAAAGTTCTGTTGTTCCATAAATGCCTCACATTAACCTTTAATAGTTCTTTAATAAATAAGTCTTAATCTCAACAATTTTAATTCGTTCTTGCTTCATTGTGTCGCGGTCTCGAATTGTCACACTTTGATCGCTCTCACTATCAAAATCATAAGTAATACAATAAGGTGTTCCAATCGCGTCCTGGCGACGGTAACGTTTCCCGATTGAACCAGCGGTATCAAACGATGCTCGCATCCCGCTTTCAACTAAATTAACAAAAACTGTTTTTGCTTGTTCTTTTAATTTATTTGATAATGGTAACACTGCTAATTGATAAGGTGCTAAAGCCGGGTTTAAATGTAAAACAACCCGTGTGTCATTTTCAAGCTGTTCTTCTTCATAAGCGTCACATAAGATGGCGTACATTAAACGTTCAACCCCAACTGAAGGTTCGATCACATAGGGGATGACTTTCATTTTGGTTTCAACATCTAAATAAGTCAAATCCTTTTTAGAAGCATTTTGATGTTGTTTTAGATCGTAATCAGTTCGATTCGCCAAACCTCATAACTCACTTCAACCTTGGGGAAATAAATATTCAAAATCAATTGTTCTTAAAGCATAATGGCTTAACTGTTCTTTAGCATGTTCTTTTAATTTAAGATGGGTTTCATTTAAACCACATAACTCTTTTAAAAAATGTTCAATCTTATTTTTTAAAACTTCAAATTGAGCTGCACTATCATTTGGAAAACAAAAGTATTCTAATTCCATTTGTTCAAATTCACGGGTTCTAAAAATAAAGTTACCAGGCGTTATTTCATTTCGAAATGACTTGCCAATTTGACCAACTCCAAATGGTAGTTTTAAACGCATGCTCCGTTGGATGTTTTTAAAGTTTACGAATATTCCCTGGGCAGTTTCAGGCCGTAGATAAAGGGAAGCTTTATCGTTTTCAATGACCCCTTGAAAAGTTTTAAACATTAAATTAAAATTTCTTACTTCAGTTCAATCTTGTTTGTTACATTTGGGACAATGAATTTTCAAACTTACTAAATAACCTTGAATAATATCATTCCCTGAGGTTTCACTAATAACTACATTAGCATCAGCTGCTTCAATTAATTTGTCAGCCCGGAAGCGACTCTTACAAGCTTTGCAATCGATTAAGGGATCACTAAAATTACTTAAGTGGCCACTCGCTTGTCAAACTGCTGGATTATAAATGATAGCTGAATCTAACCCAACGACAGCAACGTCCTTAGTGACAAATTCCTTTCATCACAAATCCTTAATTTGTTTTTTAAGAATTACTCCTAATGGTCCAAAATCTCACGCGTTTGCTAGTCCACCATAAATTTCTGAGTTCGCAAAAACAAAACCATAATGTTTTAAATGGTTAACAATTGTTTCCTGTTTTAAAGTTTGTTGTTTATCGTTTTGTTTCATCCTTGACCACCTATATAATTACAATGTTAATATTATAGTATAA